>PNMN01000340.1 GCA_013823655.1 Comamonadaceae bacterium
GGCTTCAACGTGTACCCCAATGAAGTCGAAGACGTCGTCTCGCAGCTGCCCGGCGTGCTCGAGTGCGCGGCCGTGGGCGTGCCCGACGAGAAGGCCGGTGAGGCCATCAAGCTGGTCATCGTGCGCAAGGGCGAGAGCCTGACCGAGGAGCAGGTGCGAGCCCACTGCCGCGCCAACCTCACCGGCTACAAGCAGCCCAAGGTGGTCGAGTTCCGCACCGAACTGCCCAAGACACCGGTGGGCAAGATCCTGCGCCGCGAACTGCGCGGCTGACCCCGGCGTGCACACCCAGGGCTCCATGGGCTCGCCGCTGGCCATCGTGGCGGCCATGCACGAGGAAATTGCCGGCCTGGTGGCCCACATGCCCGACGGGCAGCGCGAACGCCATGCCGGGCGCGATTTCTGGCGCGGGCATCTGCACCGGCAGCCGGTGGTGGTGGTGCTGTGCGGCATCGGCAAGGTGGCGGCGGCCGTCACGGCGGCCTTGCTGGTCGAGCGTTACCGGGTGGGCCGGATCGTGTTCACCGGTGTGGCCGGTGGCCTGGGCCCGGGCGTTCGGGTCGGCGATGTGGTGCTGGCCCGCCAGTTCCTGCAGCACGACCTGGACGTCTCGCCGCTGTTCCCGCGCCATGAAGTGCCTGGGCACGGGCGTGCCCGCTTCGACGCCGATCCGCTCCTGACCGAGGCCCTGGAACTCGCCAGCGAGCGCATGCTGGCTGTCTTGCCCGAGCGATTGCCGCCCGCCACCGTGCAGGCATTCGGCCTGCAGGCGCCCCGGCTGCACCAGGGCCTGCTGATCAGTGGCGACCGCTTCGTGTCCACCACCGCCGAAAGCCGGGCCCTGGCGACCGAGCTGCCGGACGCGCTGGCGGTCGAGATGGAAGGGGCCGCCATGGCCCAGGTGTGCCACGACCTGGGCGTGCCCCTGGCGGTGGTGAGGACCATCTCCGACCGCGCCGACGATGCGGCGCACGTCGACTTTTCGCGCTTCCTGCGCGAGGTGGCCAGCCGTTACAGCGCCGGCATCGTCGAGGCGCTGTTCACTTCAGCCAGCCCCGCTTGCGGAAGTACAGCATCGGACCCACGGCCGACAGCACCATGAGCGCCAGCGCGTAGGGGTAGCCCCACTCTTGCGCGAGCTCGGGCATGTGCTGGAAGTTCATGCCGTAGACGCTGGCGATCAGCGTGGGCGGCAGCAGGGCCACGCTGGCCACCGAGAAGATCTTGATGATCTTGTTCTGGTTGATGTTGATGAAGCCGACCGTGGCGTCCATCAGGAAGTTGATCTTGTCGAACAGGAAGGCGGTGTGGCCGTCCAGCGAGTCGAGGTCGCGCAGGATCTGGCGGGCGTCCTCGAACTGTTCCGCGCTCAGCAGGCGGCTGCGCATCATGAAGCTCACCGCGCGCCGGGTGTCCATCACGTTGCGGCGGATGCGGCCCGACATGTCCTCGTGGCGGGCGATGGCCGCCAGCGCCTCGCCGGCCTTGTTGTCGGTCACCTCGCCGGCCAGCACCTGCCGGCTGACCTTCTCCAGGTCGTCGTAGATGTCCTCCAGGGTGTCGGCGCAGTACTCGGCGTCGGCGTCGAACAGCATCAGCAGCACGTCCTTGGCGTTCTCGATCAGGCCCGGCATGCGGCGCGCGCGCATGCGCAGCAGGCGGAAGACCGGGACGTCCTCGTCGTGGATCGAGAACAGCACGCCCCGGCTCTTGAGCTGGTCGTTGTGTTCGTTGAGGATGAAGGCCACCCGCACCGCGCGCGGGTTTTCCTCGTCATCGATCAGGAAGTCGCTGCGCACATGCAGCTCGCCGTTGTCTTCCTCGAAGAAGCGGGCCGATTCTTCGATGTCCTCGTCCATCGCGTCTTCCGGGATGGACAGGCCGAAGTGCTGTTTGACCCAGCGCCGCTCCTCGGGCGTG
>PNMN01000341.1 GCA_013823655.1 Comamonadaceae bacterium
GGCGGGTGTGCCGCCAGAGCCGGGGGGTCAGCCGAACGACGGCAGCTCGGGCTTGTGCACCGGCTTGCCGGCCGCCACCCAGGCGTCGAAGCCGCCGGCGATGGACTTCACGTTCAGGTAGCCCATGTCCTGCATGGCGGCAGCGGCCAGCGCGGCGCGGCCGCTGGTCTTGCAGTACAGCAGCACCTGGAGATCGCGCGCGGCCAGGGCCGGGTTGCCGCTGAGCTTGAACTCCAGCATGCCGCGCGAGGCATGGATGGCGCCCGGCAGGTGGCCGGCGGCAAACTCGTCGGCCTCGCGCACGTCGATCAGCACATCGGCCGCGCGGACGGCGGCCTCGGCCTCGGTGACGGAACTTCGGTGATGCGGGACTTGGCGGCGGCGACAAGGTCCATGGCGGATTTCATGGGCGGGCTCCGGTTCGTTGGCGGGGTGGTGGTTGCCCGCATTGTGCCGTGCGGCCCGCAGCGGCGGGTGCGCCGATCCACCCCTCGATGCCTGCGCCAGCCGACCTCGGGGCCGATCCCAGCCGCAGGCCGACACCGGCATCGGCCAGTCGCCCGCGTGGCCCGTGGTCCGCTCAGGGCCTGCGGTAGCGCACCGCCTGGCGTGCCCAGTAGCGGTTGTCCAGCCGGTCCAGCCGCACCGTGCCGCCGGTGGATGGTGCGTGCACAAAGCGCCCTTCACCGACGTAAATGCCGGCGTGCCAGGCCGGGTCGGCACCGAAGATCACCAGGTCCCCGGTGCGCCGCTCGCGGGCGTCCACCGCTGCGCCAAAGTCCGCCAGCAGCGCCACCGTGCGCGGTGGCGTGTGCCCGGAGCGGCTTTTGTAGACGTAGCCGATCAGGCCGCTGCAGTCGAAACCGCTCTCGGGCGTGTTGCCACCGTAGCGGTAGGGCGTTCCCACCAGGCCCATGGCGTGGATGGCGATGTCGCTGCCCCGCGCGGACGACAGCGACGGCTGCGGCACCGGGTCACGCGCGGGCGGGGCGCTGCCGCAGGCGGCCAGCAGCAGCACGGTGCACAGGCTCAGGCAGGACAGCCGTGGACGGGTCGGGTTCAAGGTATCAGAGGGTGGGTGGGCAATGAGCGCAGCGCCGGGCCGCCCCAAGCCAGCTCGCACCGCAGCCCGCAGGGCGAAGGTACTTCAATGAGCGAAAGACGCTCATGCTTCTCAGCGCAACGGGACCGCGCTGCCCGCCGCGTTCAGCAAGCGGGCGTTGTCGGCGCCCGGCTGGGTGTCGGAACGGTCCCAGCCCCAGGCGAACAGCACCGCCAGGCACAGGGACAGCAGCAGGGCAAAGCCCAGACGGACCAGAATTTCGACCATGGATGCACCCATGCAAATGGGTTTATGAAAATGCCGTGATTTTGCCGGTCTTGTGGTTCCATTTCTCCATGGCAGGGGAGGCCGAATCAATCGGGTTGAAAAAATTGCTGCCGATGCACGTTGATGATGCATTTTTCCCACGGCGGTTTTTCAGCTGACAGGGGGCCGTGATGGTGACGACGGGGACGCGGTCATCCCCGCGCGCGCACCGGTCATGCGCACGCTCTTCGGTGGCGAACGGATGGGCGGACACCACATCGGCTGGAACTTCGTGCCGTCGCGCGCAGCGCGGCGACGGGTCAATATTGTTTGTACGGCAGGAACTTGCCCGACATCACGATGTTCACCCGGTCGCCGTTCGGGTCGGCCTGGCGCTGCAGGTCCATCTTGAAGTCGATCGCGCTCATGATGCCGTCGCCGAACTCTTCGTGGATCAGCTCCTTGAAGGTGGTGCCGTACACGCTCACCAGTTCGTAGAAGCGGTAGATCAGCGGATCGGTCGGCACGCTGGTGGGCAGCGAGCCCTTGTAGGGCACCACCATCAGCCACTTCTGCTCGTCGGCACTCAGGCCGAAGATCTTGCCCAGT
>PNMN01000342.1 GCA_013823655.1 Comamonadaceae bacterium
CCTGCCGAGTACGCCACCTGTACCGACCGCATCGGCTGGCACGGGCGGGCCTTTGTGTTGCCACATGAAACCATCGGGGACGATGCCGAGCGCATCGTTTTCCAAAGCGAGAGCGCCCAAGAAAACACCTTCCGCGTGAAGGGCACGCCCGAGCAATGGGCGCAGCGCATCGCGGCCCCGTGCGCGGGCAATTCGCGCCTGGTGTTCGCGCTGGCCTGTGCCTTTGCCGGGCCTTTGATGCGCCCGGCAGGTATGGAGAGCGGGGGCTTTCACTTCCGGGGCGATAGCTCAAGCGGCAAAACGACCGCCCTCAAGGTGGCCGCAAGCGTGTACGGCGGCCCTTCTTACCTGCAACGGTGGCGCACCACTGACAACGCCTTGGAAGCCATCGCGGCGCAGCACTGTGACGGCCTGCTGATCCTTGACGAACTGGCACAGGTTGACCCCAAGACGGCGGGCGAATGCGCCTACATGCTGGCGAACGAACAGAGCAAAGCCCGAGCGACCCGCACGGGCACACCACGCGCCCGCCTGTCCTGGCGCCTGCTGTTCCTGAGTGCTGGTGAGCTGGGTCTAGCCGACCACATGGCCGAAGGCATGAAGCGCACACGCACCGGGCAAGAAGTGCGCATGGCAGACATTCCAGCCGATGCGGGGCGCGGCATGGGCGCGTTTGAGGATTTGCACGGCCATGAAGGCGGGTCGAACTTTTCGCGCTACCTGGTGGGGCAAGCGGGCAGCGTGTACGGCGCAGCGGGCCGCGCCTGGCTGCAGTGGTTGACCGAGAACGCCGACACCATCAAACCCCGCATCCGTGCGGCATCGGCGGCCCTGGCGCTGCAACTGGTGCCCGTGGCTGCAGGCGGGCAGGTTGAACGGGTGGGCGCCCGCTTTGCCTTGGTGGGCGCGGCTGGCGAGCTGGCCACGGCAGCGGGCCTGACAGGCTGGCCAGCGGGCGAAAGCGAGCGGGCCGCCCGTGAATGCTTCAATGCCTGGCTGGCGGCCCGTGGGGGCATCGGGAACGGTGAAGTGGTGGCCATGCTGCGACAGGTGCGGCGCTTTCTTGAGGCGCACGGTGAAGGCCGCTTCACCTGGTGGCACCGGGCAGCCGACGACCACAACAGCAAGACATTGCACCGGGCGGGCTTTCGTCGGCTGTTGAACGACCGGGGTGAACCGATCAAGACCAATCACGACCACGCCACCGACTACGGCGACCGGATGCCATCGGCCATGGGTGAAGGTGTGACCGTGGAGTATTTCGTTTTGCCCGAGGTGTTCAAGGGCGAACTGTGCCAAGGCTTCGACCCGCAAGCGGTGGCCCGCGTGTTGTTGGACCACGAATGCCTGGTGCGCAAGGAATCCGACCGCTTCACCGTCAAGGAACGGCTGCCCAGCATGGGGCCTACCTGGTGTTACCGCATCCCGGCCCGCATCTTTGAACTTGACCTGTGAGCCCAGCAACCCGAGCCCGCGCAACTCGGGCGGGTGGGCACAGGTGGCCACGGCGTGAGCGCCGGGCGGGCCGCCGATGGGCGGCGGTGCGGGGGTTCTTTTCGCGCTGCATCGGGCCGGGTTTTGGGGGCACCAGACACCAGACCAAGGGGCACAAGTGGCCGGGTTTGGGGGCACTTCGACCGGTGGCCGGAAGCCCACGCACGGCAATGGAGTGAGTTGTTCCCGGTGTTCCCGGTCGATTTGGGTTTGTTCCCGGTGCCACCGGGAACAGAAAAAACCAATCACATCAATGGGTTACGCCTGCTTTTCGGGTTTGTTCCCGGTGTTCCCGGTAAATCAGGGCGACACCCGGAAGGACGCAGGGCGAAAGGTACTCCCCCGCCTTGCCTGGTGCGGGTGGTTTCGGCGGCGGTGGCTGGCGAGTTTCCGGCCCGCCCTTGGGGGGTTGTGTTGTGC
>PNMN01000343.1 GCA_013823655.1 Comamonadaceae bacterium
AAAAGGCGGTGTCGTACTCGTCGGCTTCGATGACGAATGTGGGCCCCCAAGCGTGCTCCCGCCGTGGGCGGGACCCCGGGGCTCCGCCGCTGTGCGGGTCGCTGCCCCTGTCCGGGGAAGGGCCCCCGGTGTTCCCGGCGCGTGGGGCTGTTTCGCCTTGGGGCGGCCCGGCGGCGAAACGGGCTTCTCCGGTAGACATTTGTCCACCCAAACGCGCCGAGACGCCAAAATTCATCGGCACACCGCCCACCAGAAAACCGGGCTGCAGCCCGTTGGCTTCCAGCACCCAGGCCAGCATGGAGGTGGTGGTGGTCTTGCCGTGCGTGCCGGCCACGGCCAGCACGTGGCGACCCTGCAGCACATGTTCGGCCAGCCACTGTGGACCACTGGTGTAAGGCGCGCCCGCTTCGAGAATGGCCTCCATCAGCGGGAACTTCGGCGTGCCGTCGGGCAGGCGCGAGCGGCTGACCACGTTGCCCACCACGAACATGTCGGGCGCCAGCGCCATCTGGTCGGCACCAAAGCCTTCGATCAGGTCGATGCCCAGCGCCCGCAACTGGTCGCTCATGGGCGGATAGACGCCAGCGTCGCAGCCGGTGACCCGGTGACCGGCCTCGCGGGCCAGTGCGGCCAGACCGCCCATGAAGGTGCCACAGATGCCCAGGATGTGTATATGCATGAGGCAGGATTTTAGGTGTGATGCCCGGGTTGACCGTGGGGCATCGTCGGCCTTTTCGGGGTGCATGGGACCCGGTGCACAATCCCGCCATGGACCTTTTTCGCAGCGACATGGCCGATCAAATTGCCGCAGTGGCAGCGCGATTCGTGGTCGAAGACGGGCTGGAATACGCCGCCGCCAAGCGCCAGGCCGGCAAACAGCTGGGCTTGTCGGCCCGAGCGCCCTGGCCCGACAGCGCCGCCATGGACGCGGCGGTG
The DNA here is from genome assembly GCA_013823655.1 of Comamonadaceae bacterium. Classification (GTDB taxonomy): domain Bacteria; phylum Pseudomonadota; class Gammaproteobacteria; order Burkholderiales; family Burkholderiaceae_C; genus Hydrogenophaga. The sequence goes on from PNMN01000343.1 coordinate 937, forward strand.
CGCGAATACATCGCCGTGTTCTGCCCCGAAAGCCAGGCCGCCGAACTGCAGGCGCTGCGCGAGCTGGCCCTGGTGTGGATGGACCGGCTGGCCGAGTTTCGCCCGCACCTGGGTGGCGCCGTCTGGCACGGCACGGCCACGCGCCACAGCGACGTCTGCATCCAGCTGTTCTGTGACGATCCCAAGGCGGTCGAGCTGGAGCTGCTCAATCACCGCGTGGACTACCATCCTGGTTCGGTGCCCGGTTGGCGTGGCGAGCCGGTGGACGCGCTGACGGTGCGCAGCCGCTGCGAGGCGCTGGGCCAATGGGTGCTGGTGCATCTGATGGTGCACGACCTGGACGGTCTGCGCGGCGCACTGAAACCCGACGCCCTGGGCCGCAAACCGCGTGGCGACGCCCGGGCCTTGCGGGCCTTGCTGGCCACAGAAACCCGACCTTGAAGAACCGACGATGCAAAGACGAACACTGTGGATGGGTGGGCTGGGGGTGGTGGCCGCTGCGGCGGGAGCGGGTGTGGCCGGGTGGCGCTGGCGAGCGGTTGAACCCCAGGCAGAGGCCGCATCGGCTTTCTGGGCCGGGCGTTTTGAGGGGCCAAACGGCGAAGTGCTTGTGATGGATGAATTCCGGGGCAGGCCGTTGCTGGTCAATTTTTGGGCCACCTGGTGCCCGCCCTGCGTGGAGGAGCTGCCGCTGCTCAACGCTTTTCAGGCCGCACACGCCGCCCGCGGCTGGCAGGTGCTGGGGCTGGCGGTGGACCAGCCCTTGGCCGTGCGCAACTTTTTGAAGCAACTGCCCTTGTCGTTCCCGGTGGGCATGGCCGGACTGGCGGGCACCGAACTCAGTCGCAGCCTGGGCAACCTTCGCGGGGGTCTGCCCTACACCGTGGTCTTTGACCGCTCGGGCGCGCTGGTGCACCAGAAAATCGGCAAAGTGACCGAGGCCGATCTGGCGCAATGGG
>PNMN01000344.1 GCA_013823655.1 Comamonadaceae bacterium
ACCAGCACCCCAACCGTCGCCACAGCCTCGCCACACTCGGCGCCTTTTGTGCCGCGCTGGTCCTGCCGGGACTGGCGGCGGCACAGACATCCTGGCCCAGCAAGCCGGTGCGCATCGTGGTGCCCTTCGCCCCCGGTGGCACCACCGACATCCTGGCGCGCGTGCTGGCACCCGAACTCAGCAAGGCGTTGGGCCAGCCCTTCGTGGTGGACAACAGGGCCGGCGCGGGCGGCAACATCGGCGCCGAGATCGTCGCCAAGTCGCCCGCCGACGGCCACACCCTGCTCATGGGCACGGTGGGTACGCACGGCATCAACAAGTCGCTCTACAGCCGGCTGCCCTACGACCCGCAAAAGGACTTCGCACCCATCACGCTGGTGGCCGGTGTGCCCAACGTGATGGTGATGAACGCCCGGCGCGCGCAGGAACTGGGCATTGCCAGCGTGGCCGATTTCGTGCGTTACGCCAAAGCGAATCCCGGTCGACTGAACATGGCCTCCAGCGGCAACGGCACCTCGATCCACCTGGCTGGCGAGCTGTTCAAGAGCCGCAACGGCATCTTCATGACCCACATCCCCTACCGGGGCTCCGGCCCCGCCATGAAGGACATGGTCGGTGGCCAGATGGACGTGATGTTCGACAACCTGCCGTCGGCGCTGCCGCACATCCAGTCGGGCAGCCTGAAGGCCTTTGCCGTCACCAGCGCGGTGCGTTCGGCCGCCGTGCCCGAGCTGCCCACTGTGGCCGAAGCCGGATCGCTCCCGGGTTTTGAGGCCAGCTCCTGGTTCGGCCTGCTCGCGCCCGCCGGCACACCGACCGACATCGTCAACCGCCTGCAGCAGGAAACCGCCAGGGCGCTCGCGCTGCCAGCGGTGAAAGAGCGCCTGCTCGCCCAGGGCGCCATCCCCGGCGGTCAATCGCCTGCCGAGTTCGCGCGCCAGATCGACAGCGAGCTTGTCAAATGGGCCGCGGTCGTGAAAGCCTCAGGCGCACGGGTGGACTGATCAGCGACCCGCGCAGCGGCGCAGCCCCGGTCTGCGCTGCCCAAGCGCGGGACGCAAGGGGGGCAGCGCGACCGCAGCGAAGGGCCGCCCCGAGCAAGGTCAGCCCCCTCGGGGGGCAGCGACCCGCGCAGCGGCGGAGCGTGGGGGCAACTCGACCGCAGCGAAGGGCCGCCCCGAGCAAGGTCAGCCCCCTCGGGGGGCAGCGACCCGCGCAGCGGCGGAGCCCCGGTCTGCGCGGTCAGGCGCGGGACGCAAGGGGGCCACTCCCTCAGACGCCCCAGACGATCTCCACCTGGGCCTCTTCGCAGCGCTGCAGCATCTCGACGAACGGTGCGCTGCGCATGCGCAGGCTCACCTGGTCGAACTCGGGCGGCACCTCGCCGCGGGCTTCGGCCTCGTCCTTCAGTCGTTTCTGTTCGGCCTCTTCGGCCACGGCGGCCTCGCTCAGCGCTTGCACGGCCGCCGCCATCTGCCCGGGCACGATGATGCCGGGCCCCGAGGGGTCCTTGCCCAACACTTCCAGAATGCGCCGACCATGGGGTTTGAGCATCACCAGGTCGCCGGTTTCGCGGGATTTGAATCGGTAGAGGGTCATGTGAATCTCCTGTTGTCAACGCGGTCATTTTTGCACCTTTGGCGGGGCGTTCGGCGCCGCCTGGAACACAAATCGCAAAACAACATCCTGCGCGCAGCACCGGGCCGGTGATGATCGATCGCACCCAAGTCGCGCGTCTTTTGTTCATGCCCAAACAGCTCCGGGTCTCCGATGGAGTGCCCGGTATCGCGCATGGTTCAACCTGGAAACCGCAGTTGGACGTGCCCGAGTGGGCTGCCCGGGAGTGGGCTGGCAAGGCGCGACGACGCAGCGGGCTGCTGCCCGCAAGGAGA
>PNMN01000345.1 GCA_013823655.1 Comamonadaceae bacterium
TTGGCGCGCGAGCAGTGTTTGAGGATGCCCTCGCGCGTCTCGAAGCACAGATTCAGCCCATCGAACGCCGGGTAGCGCTCCTCCAGTTCATCGACCACGCGCAGGCTTTGCAGGTTGTGCTCGAAGCCCCAGGCGCTGCCCTCGGACTGGCCCGGCTGCGTGGGTGTCAGCGCCTTCATGCAGGCGTTCAGGGCGTCTTGCCCGGCATGGCCAAAGGGCGTGTGGCCAAGGTCGTGCGCCAGCGCAATGGCTTCCACCAGGTCTTCGTTCAGGCACAGGGAGCGCGCGATGCTGCGCCCCAGCTGCGCCACCTCCAGCGAATGCGTCAACCGGGTGCGAAACAGGTCGCCTTCGTGGTTCAGGAACACCTGCGTCTTGTAGACCAGGCGGCGAAACGCGGTGCTGTGCACGATGCGGTCGCGGTCGCGCTGGAACGCCGTGCGGGTGGGCGCTTCGGGCTCTGCATAGCGCCTGCCCCGGCTGGCGGCAGGGTCGCAAGCAAAGGCCGCCAGCAGCGGGCTGCCGCCGGGCGCTGCCTGCTTCATGCGCGGCAGCTCGCGGCGATCACCTCGGCCACCAGGGCATCGGGCGCGCCCCGCAGCACCGCCCGGCCCGGGCCGTCGATCAGCACGAACTTGATCTCGCCCGCTTCGGACTTTTTGTCCACCCGCATCAGCGCCAGGTAGCGCCCGGCGTTGTCCCCTGCGTCCAGCACCGGCGCCACCACCGGCAGGCCGGCACGCTCGACCAGCCGTTGAAGTCGGTCCACAAAGGCCTGATCGACCAGACCCAGGCGCTGCGACAGCCGCGCCGACATCACCATGCCACAGCCCACCGCCTCGCCGTGCAGCCAGACGCCATACCCCATGCCGGCCTCGATGGCGTGGCCAAAGGTGTGGCCAAAATTCAGGATCGCGCGCAAACCGGATTCGCGCTCGTCCCGCCCCACCACATGGGCCTTGATCTCGCAGCTGCGCTTGACGGCATACGCCAGCGCCGCCGGTTCGCGCGCCATCAGTGCGTCGACGTTCGCCTCGATCCAGTCCAGAAACGCCATGTCGGCGATCGGCCCGTACTTGATCACCTCGGCCAGCCCGGCGCTCAGTTCGCGCGGCGGCAGGGTCTTGAGCGTGTCGAGGTCGCAAATCACGCGCTGCGGCTGGTAGAACGCGCCGATCATGTTCTTGCCCAGCGGGTGGTTGATGCCCGTCTTGCCACCCACCGACGAATCCACCTGCGCCAGCAGCGTGGTCGGCACCTGCACAAAGGGCACGCCGCGCATGTAGCTGGCTGCGGCAAAACCGGTCATGTCACCCACCACACCGCCGCCCAGGGCAAACAGCACCGTCTTGCGGTCGCAGCCGTGCGCCAGCAGAGCGTCAAAAATCAGGTTCAGCGACTCCCAGGTTTTGTACGCCTCGCCATCCGGCAGGGCCACCGCATGCAGCTGCTTGTAGCGCCCCGACAGCGCCTTGCTCAGGCGCTCCAGATACAGCGGCGCCACCGTGGTGTTGCTGACGATCAGCGCGCTGCTGGCGACAGGCAGCCCGGCAAAACACTCCGGGCCATCGAGCAAGGCGCCCCCAATGTCGATGCGGTAGCTGCGTTCGCCCAGGTCGATATCGACGCGCTGGACGCTGGAAGACGGATTCGGGGTTGGATTCGTGGTCGGCATGACCCTGAGTTTAGAGCCTGCCCTGCGCGCCGACCGCAGGGCGCGGGCATCAGGGCGCGCGACGATCACCCGCGGCCAAACCCTGAGCCAGGTCCATGCCGTCCATCTCCAGCTGCATCACGATCATGTTCACCAGCGTCGCCACCGAAGGGCGCCCGGTTTCGATCACAAAGTGCGCCGTTTCGCGGTACAGCGGATCGCGCAC
>PNMN01000346.1 GCA_013823655.1 Comamonadaceae bacterium
CCGTGGCAGATCGGAGAACCCCATCAGGAACTCGTCCACCGAGCGCGCCGCCTGGCGGCCTTCGCGGATGGCCCAGACCACCAGACTCTGGCCCCGGCGCATGTCGCCCGCAGCGAACACTTTGGGCACGTTGGTGGCGTAGCCGCCGGTGAAGTCGGTGGTCGCTTTCGCGTTGCCGCGCGCGTCCTTGTCGACCCCAAAAGCGTCGAGCACGGTGGCCACCGGGTTCACGAAGCCCATGGCCAGCAGCACCAGGTCGGCCCGGTATTCCTTCTCGGTACCGGCCACTTCAACCAGCTTGCCGTCTTTCATCTCGACCTGCACCGTGGTCAGGCCGGTGACCTTGCCTTTGTCACCCTTGAAGGCTTTGGTGGAAATGGCGAACTCGCGCGTGAGGATGCCCTTTTCGGCGCTTTCGTCGTGGCTGGAGCTGGTGCGCAGCTTGAGCGGCCAGTACGGCCACACCAGCGGCTTGTTCTCCTGCTCGGGCGGCTGCGGCATGACCTCGAACTGCGTGACGCTGACGGCGCCGTGGCGGGTGCTGGTGCCCACGCAGTCGCTGCCGGTGTCACCGCCACCGATCACGACCACGTGTTTGCCGTCGGCGCGCAGCTGGTTCTTGAGCTTGTCACCGGCGTTGACCTTGTTCTGCATCGGCAGGAATTCCATCGCGAAATGGATGCCGTCCAGATCGCGGCCGGGCACCGGCAGGTCGCGGCTCTGTTCGGAGCCACCGGTCAGCAGCACGGCGTCGAACCGGGCCTGGAGGTCTTCGGCGCTGATCACGGTCTTGGCGTCGTTCGTCACCTTGAGGCCGTCGGGCAAGCTGCCGATCAGCGTGCTGGTTTTGAACACCACGCCCTCGGCTTGCATCTGCGCCACGCGGCGGTCGATGTGGCTCTTCTCCATCTTGAAGTCGGGAATGCCGTAGCGCAGCAGGCCGCCGATGCGGTCGTTCTTCTCGAACACCGTCACGTCGTGACCGGCGCGAGCCAGCTGCTGGGCTGCGGCCATGCCGGCCGGGCCGGAGCCGACCACGGCCACCGATCTGCCGGTCCTGATCCTGGCCGGCATCGGCTGCACCCAGCCCTCAAGCCAGGCCTTGTCGATGATCGCGTGTTCGATCGACTTGATGCCGACCGCGTCGCCGTTCACATTGACGGTGCAGGCCGCTTCGCAGGGCGCCGGGCAGATGCGACCGGTGAACTCGGGGAAGTTGTTGGTGCTGTGCAGCAGGTGAATAGCGTTCTGCCAGTCGCCCGCGTACACGAGGTCGTTGAAGTCCGGAATGATGTTGTTGACCGGGCAGCCGTTGTTGCAGAACGGCGTGCCGCAGTCCATGCAGCGCGCCGCCTGCAGCTTGGCCTGGCTGTCATCGAGAGCGACGACAAATTCCTTGTAGTGCTTCAGGCGCTCGGGCACGGGCTTGTAGCCCTCTTCCAGGCGCTGATATTCCATGAAGCCGGTGACTTTTCCCATGATGTGTGTCCTTCGTGTGCGTGCGTTCCGGGCTTACCTGGCGGCGGCGGTGGCCTGCTTGGCCGAACCCTGGGCTTTGGTGGTGGCGGTGGCGGCGGTCTTGCGGGCGTTGATCTCGCCCAGGGCGCGCTTGTATTCGTTCGGAAACACCTTCACGAACTTCTCCCGCGACGCGGCCCAGGTGTCGAGCAGTTCGCGCGCGCGCTTGCTGCCGGTCCAGCGGTTGTGCTCTTCGAGCAGCTTCTTCAGCTGCGCTTCGTCGCTCAGGCCGCGGTGCCAGATCGCCTTGTCCATGCTGGCCTCCTGCGCGGCCGCGCTCAGCACCTTTTCCATGCTGACCATGGCGGTGTTGCAGCGCTTGGCGAACTGGCCGTCTTCGTCGTACACGTAGGCG
>PNMN01000347.1 GCA_013823655.1 Comamonadaceae bacterium
GAGCGCCAAGCGTCCGCCCAGCACCCCCGTCACCAGGTTGTGCACGATGTGCAGGCCCAGCCCGCTGCCGCCCTGGCCCAGCCGGGTGGTAAAAAAGGGCTCGAACACGCGGTCTTGTAGGTGCGGCGCAATGCCCTTGCCGTCGTCGCTCACGCTGAGTGCGAATTGCTCGCCCTCGAGGGCCGATGCCTCGATGCGGATGCGGCCGCTGGCGCGCCCTTGCAGCCCGTGCACCCAGGCGTTTTGCACCAGATTGGCCAGCACCTGCCCGAGCGGGCCGGGAAAGCTGTCGAGCCAGATGCCGGCGGGCACCTCGACCTCGAGCGCATAGGGGCTATGCTTGAGCATCGGCTGCAGGGTTAGCACGATTTCGTGCACCAGTTCGGACAACTGAAACCGGCGCCGCTGCGAACTGGCCTGGTCCACCGCCACCTGTTTGAACGAGCTGATGAGCTCGGCGGCGCGCTCGAGGTTGCGCGTGGCGATGTCGTCGGCCGTGCCCACTTGTTGCACAAAGGCGTCGAGCTCGCTGCGCCGCAGCCCCTGCTGCAGGCGCTCGCGGAACTGACGCAGGCTCTCTTGTAGCGTGCTCGTCGCCATCAGGGCGTTGCCGATCGGGGTGTTGAGTTCGTGCGCCACCCCGGCCACCAGGCTGCCCAAGGCGGCCAGTTTGTCGGCTTGGACCAACCGGTCTTGGGTGGAGCGCAGTTCGTTCAGGGTGCGTTGCAGTTCGTTATTGGCCTGTTCGAGGCTCTGGGTGCGCTGCTGCACCCGGTCTTCGAGCTCGCTGTTGAGGCTGCGCAGCTCGGCTTCCAGCCTTTTGATTTCGCTGATGTCGATGTCCATGCAGACGAAGCGCACTTCGTCCGCCTGCTGCCCAGGGATCGCAAAGGTGGTGGAATAAATCCAGTGCAAGGCGCCGTCAGCGCCGCGCAAGGCGCCCTCGAAGGGGCCGAAGGGTTCGCCGGTGCGGGCGATGCGCTCCAGGATGGCTTCGAAATCGGCCTGTTGCTGGGTGTCGTAGTACAGATCGACCGGCCGCTTGCCTATGGCCTGAGCGCGGCTGTAGCCCAACATGCGCTCCGAAGCCGGGTTCCAGTCCACCACCCGGCTGTCGCGGTCGTAGATCTGCACCGCCACCGTGGGTCCGAGGTCGATGATGGCGCGCAGCTGCTGCTCGCGGCGGCGCACTTCCTGTGCCATATGGTTCAGGCTGTGTTCGAGTTGCTGCACCTCGGCGATGCGGCTGCGGAGTGGCGTGGCCTCGTAGTCGCCGCGCGCCAGCGCCTCGGAGTAGGCCACGCTGCGGCGCAGGTGGCGCCCGATTCGGGTGCCCACCAGCAGGTTGAGCAACAGGCCAAAGCCGATCGCGAACACCACCACCACGGCGGTGAGGGCGATGGCGGCGCGTTCCGAGGCCCGTGCCAGATCCAGCGGTTTGCCCGTAAAAACGACCCACCCGAGGCGGTCTAGGCTCTGGGCGTAGCCTTCAAACGTTTCACCCAGATGCACGATGCGGCCATGGGCCTGCGCCGCATCAAGGGCGCGAGCAATGGGCTCCAGGTGGGCGATGTTGCGCCGGTGCAGGGGGTCGAGCGGGTCGGGCGAGCGGACCAGTTCGCCGCGGCTGTCGGTGAATAGCACCAGCAGGTCGCCGCGCTGGCCCCATTCGACGCTGCCCGTGACCAGCGCCTGCACCGAGATTTCGGCGACCATGAACCCGTTGGACAAGGGCAGGGCGATGCCCACCACCGGCTGCTCCACCAAGGGCGAGAGGTACTGGTCGCTCCAGACCGGGTGCTCGCCTTGAGCAGCCAAACGCAAAATGGGCAGGTTGCTCAGGTCGGCCCCAGAGCGC
>PNMN01000348.1 GCA_013823655.1 Comamonadaceae bacterium
GGGGGTGTCCTGCTGATCGGTGGCTGAAAACGCTCAGGCCTTCTTCATGGGCAGCACTTTGCCGTCGCCGCCCGCGGTGACGCGGGCTCCGGTGACGAAGTAGGCGTGCAGGTCGTTGCCGAAGCGGTTGAGGCGGTGGAAGATGCCCTTGTTGCCGCGCACCAGGGCGTTGTAGCCGAGCACGGCGGGGATGGCGACCAGCAGGCCGAGCGCGGTCATGATGAGTGCCTCGCCGATGGGGCCGGCCACCTGGTCGATGCTGACCTGGCCCGCTGCGCCAATGCCCAGCAGCGCGTGGTAGATGCCCCAGACGGTGCCGAACAGGCCCACGAAGGGCGCGGTGGAGGCGATGGACGCCAGCACCGTGAGACCGCCCTGGGCGCGGGCGGTGAAGTCGTCCAGGCTGTTGCGCAGCGAGCGTTCGACCCAGTCGGAGAGGTCCAGGCTGTCGTGCAGTTGCGCGCCGGTCTTGCCGTCTTTGTGCAGCAGGTGGCGCGCCGCTTCGCGGCCTTCCATGGCCAGGGCGCGGAAGGGGTTGCCCGGCTCGTTGCCCAGCTTGTCGATGCCTTCGGCGAAATCGGCGCTGTGCCAGAAACTTTCACAGGCCTTGGCCTGGCGGCGCTGGGCGCGCTGGTCCAGCGCCTTCCACAAAATGATGATCCAGGTGGCCAGCGACATGGCCAGCAGCACCAGGGCCACGGTGCGGATGACGGCGTCGCCCTGGGTCCAGACGTGGGCGATGCCGGAAGCGGCGAGTTGGGGTTCCATGAGGGGCGGGCTCCAGGGCAATTGAATCGGGGCGTTCTATTCCAGAACGAAGTTGATCGGTATGTTGAACCACATGGCTTCGGGCACACCGGCGCGTTTGCCCGGGATGTAGCGCCATTTCAAAACGGTCTGCAATGCGGTCTGATCCAGGCGCTCATGGCCGCTGGAGCTGCGGATCTCGGCTTTGCTGGCGGTGCCGTTGACTTCGATGAAGGCCCGCACCACCACCTTGCCCTGTTCGCCCAGCCGTCTGGACAGGGGCGGGTAGGGCGGCGCTGTGTTGTTGAGGTAGTCGGCGCTGCTCGAAGGCAGCTCCACCCTGGGCAGAGCCGGGGGCACGGGCAGGGCAGGGGCGGGATCGGCCACGGCGAGCGGTGCCGGTGCGGCCGGCGGCTGGGGTTCGACGCTGCCGGTGGGCGCATGCGGTGCGGGCGTGGCGTCGATGATGGCCACCGGCTGGGGCGAGGGCTGGGTCACAGGACGGGGTTGGGCCACGGTTTTCTGCACCGGGGTGGGCTGGGGCTGCGCCGGGGGTGGTGCGGGCGTCACCTGCGGCTGCGGCGGCTCGATCATGTCGGCCAGCACCTGCACCGGCACCACGAGCTCCACCGCCCGGCGCAGCAAGCCGGTCTGCAGGGCCCACAGGCCCAACACATGAAAGCCGAGCACGGCGATCACGATGAACAGGCGACGGTCCATGCGGGGAGTCGGTTCCTGGGCGGGCGCAGGCCCGGACAGAGGGAGCGCAAGGGCTGCGCTGGCGGAATTCATAGTGTAGGGTGGTGTGGGGCCGCCTTCGGCGGGTGCGGGTTGGGTCGTGGCCGACGCCAGGCATCATCTGCGAAACACCCACCACAACGCGCCGAGCAGAAAGAGCAGGCTGCCGCCCAGCAGGGCGAGGGTGGTGGCCATGGTGCGTCCTTTGCAGTGAGTGTTGAACCGGTTTGGGTGCGTTGGCTAGATTATAAATGAGAATTCTTCGCATTCGCAACGAATCCGAAGAAATAAAAAGCCGACCCGGTGCGGTTTGGGTTTGATCGGCTCAAGCGAGCAGCACCCAGTGGTTGTCGATGGTCATGGCGCCG
>PNMN01000349.1 GCA_013823655.1 Comamonadaceae bacterium
GCAAGCCATCGTGCGCGAAGGCATGAAGTACGTGGCCGCCGGCATGAACCCGATGGACCTCAAGCGCGGCATCGACAAGGCCGTGACGGCCCTGGTCGCCGAGCTGAAGAAGGCCTCCAAGGCCACCACCACCAGCAAGGAAATCGCCCAGGTCGGCTCCATCTCCGCCAACTCCGACGAAGCCATCGGCAAGATCATTGCCGATGCCATGGACAAAGTGGGTAAAGAAGGCGTGATCACGGTGGAAGACGGCAAGTCGCTGGAATCCGAACTCGACGTCGTCGAAGGCATGCAGTTCGACCGTGGCTACCTCTCGCCCTACTTCATCAACAACCCCGAGAAGCAGGCCGCCCTGCTGGACAACCCCTTCGTGCTGCTGTACGACAAAAAGGTGTCCAACATCCGTGACCTGCTGCCCACGCTGGAGCAGGTTGCCAAGGCCGGCCGTCCGCTGCTGATCATTGCCGAAGACGTCGAAGGCGAAGCCCTGGCGACGCTGGTGGTCAACACCATCCGTGGCATCCTGAAAGTGGTGGCTGTGAAGGCCCCTGGCTTCGGCGACCGCCGCAAGGCCATGCTGGAAGACATCGCCATCCTGACCGGCGGCAAAGTGATCGCCGAAGAAGTCGGCATGACGCTGGAAAAAGTGACGCTGGCCGATCTGGGCTCGGCCAAGCGCATCGAAGTGGGCAAGGAAAACACCATCATCATCGACGGCGCCGGTGCTGCCGCTGACATCGAAGCCCGCGTCAAGCAAGTGCGGGTGCAGATCGAAGAAGCCACCAGCGACTACGACCGCGAAAAGCTGCAAGAGCGCGTGGCCAAGCTGGCCGGCGGCGTGGCCGTGATCAAGGTCGGCGCGGCCACCGAGGTCGAGATGAAGGAAAAGAAGGCCCGCGTGGAAGACGCCCTGCACGCCACGCGCGCTGCGGTGGAAGAAGGCATTGTGGCCGGTGGTGGCGTGGCCCTGCTGCGCGCCCGCCAGGCCGCGGGTGTCATCAAGGGTGACAACGCCGACCAGGACGCCGGTATCAAGCTGGTGATGAAGGCGGTCGAATCCCCGCTGCGCGAGATCGTGGCCAACGCCGGTGGCGAGCCGAGCGTGGTGGTCAACGCCGTGCTGGCGGGCAAGGGCAACCACGGCTTCAACGCCGCCAACGACAGCTACGGCGACATGATCGAGATGGGCATTCTGGACCCGACCAAAGTGACCCGCACCGCGCTGCAGAACGCCGCTTCGGTCTCCAGCCTGATGCTGACCACCGAGTGCATGGTGGCCGAGTCCCCGAAGGACGACGCGCCTGCCGGTGGCATGGGTGGCGGTATGGGTGGCATGGGCGACATGGGCGGCATGGGCATGTAAGCTCTCCTTGCCTGAGGGCGCATGGCGGCGTTGCAGCCGCTTGCCGTGGCGATGCCACTGTCAGCGCGTCTGCGCCTTGCCCTGCACCCTCATGCTGCGTCGGACCACATCACTGTGGGCTGACGAACCCCCAAGAAAAAACCCCGCGAGTAGCCTCGCGGGGTTTTTTCATTTCCGAACGCCCACAGCGTGAGCGTCCGGGCTGGCCAGGCGGCGATTTGCTGGCGCGCAGCGACTGATGAGCCGTCTGGACGGCCCGGGCGCTCACGCGCCGCTGTTCAACCTAGAAACCGCAGTTGACCGCGCTCTATCCGCTGGAAATACCCATGAACACTGAGAAAACTGGCCACGCAGAGGCGCACCCGATGGGTGAGGGCGCTACAGACCCGATTGAGCCGCCCGGGAGCGCGCTGGCGGCGTTGCTCCTCCTTGCGGGCAGCAGCCCGCTGCGTCGTCGCGCCTTGCCAGCCCACTCCCGGGCAGCCC
>PNMN01000350.1 GCA_013823655.1 Comamonadaceae bacterium
ACCTTTGGCGCAAAATAGCCGCATGACGCTGACCGAACTCAAATACATCGTGGCGGTGGCGCGCGCACGCCACTTCGGCAAGGCGGCGGAAGCCTGTTTTGTCTCGCAGCCCACGCTGTCGGTGGCGATCAAGAAGCTCGAAGAGGAACTGGAACTCAAGATCTTCGAGCGCAACGCGAGCGAGATCGCGGTCACGCCGCTGGGCGAAGAAATCGTGCGCCAGGCGCAGACCGTGCTGGAGCAGGCCGCCGCCATCAAGGAAATCGCCAAGCGCGGCAAGGACCCGCTGGCCGGGCCGCTCAAGCTGGGCGTGATCTACACCATCAGCCCTTACCTGCTGCCCAACCTGGTGCGCCAGGTGATCGAGCGCACGCCGCAGATGCCGCTGATGCTGCAGGAAAATTTCACCGTCAAGCTGCTGGAGCAGCTGCGCCTGGGCGAAATCGACTGCGCCATCCTGGCCGAGCCGTTTCCGGACACCAACCTGGCGATTGCGCCGCTGTACGACGAGCCCTTCATGGCCGCCGTGCCGGCCAACCACCCGCTGGCGCGGCGCAAGACCATCACCACCGAAGAGATCAAGAACGAGACCATGCTGCTGCTGGGCACGGGGCACTGTTTTCGCGAGCACGTGCTGGAAGTCTGCCCCGAGTTCGCGCGCTTCTCCAACGACACCGAGGGCATCCGCAAGAGCTTCGAAGGCTCGTCGCTCGAAACCATCAAGCACATGGTGGCGGCCGGCATGGGCGTGACCCTGGTGCCGCGCCTGTCGGTGCCGCGCTCCGCGCTCGACGGTTCGGCCGACAACTCGCAGGACCTGGGCGACGCCGCCTTCGTGCACTACCTGCCGTTCGACGGCGACCCGCCCACGCGCCGCGTGGTGCTGGCCTGGCGCCGCAGCTTCACGCGCTACGAAGCCATCGCCGAGCTGCGCAACGCGGTCTACGCCTGCGAGCTGGCGGGGGTCAAAAGACTGTCATGAGTGCGACTGCCGCGCCCGAACAGCGTCTGTCGAAGCTGGCGCTCTACCTCGACCTGATCCGCTGGAACCGGCCCGCCGGCTGGCTGCTGCTGCTGTGGCCGTCGCTCTCGGCGCTGTGGATCGCCGCGCAGGGCTTTCCCGGCTGGCACCTGCTGGCCGTGTTCGTCGCCGGCACCATCCTCATGCGCAGCGCTGGCTGCTGCGTCAACGACGTCGCCGACCGCGAGTTCGACAAACACGTCAAACGCACCGCGCAACGCCCCGTGACCAGTGGCCGCGTGGGCGTGAAAGAGGCGCTGCTGGTCGGCGCGGTGCTCGCGTTCGCGGCCTTCCTGCTGGTGCTCACCACCAACCGCACCACCGTCGCCTGGTCGGTGCTGGGGCTGGTGCTGGCGCTGAGTTACCCCTACGCCAAGCGCCATGTGTCCATGCCGCAGGCGGTGCTGGGCGTGGCCTTCAGTTTCGGCATTCCCATGGCTTTTGCCGCGGTCACGGAGCACGTGCCCTGGCAAGCCTGGGCGCTGATGGCGGGCAACCTGTTCTGGGTGCTGGCCTACGACACCGAATACGCCATGGTCGACCGCGACGACGACCTGCGCATCGGCATGAAAACATCGGCCATCACGCTGGGCAACGCCGACGTGCCCGCCGTCACCGCCTTCTACCTGGTGTTCCTCGCGGTCTGGACCGCCGTGCTGTGGGCGCAGGTGAACCCGGCCGTGTGGGGTGCCATGCTGCTGGTGGCGCTGGCGCAGGTGGTATGGCACTGGCGGCTGATCAAGGACCGCACGCGCGACGGCTGCTTCAAAGCCTTCCGGCTCAACCACTGGCTCGGGTTCACCGTGTTTGTGGGTGTGGTGCTC
>PNMN01000351.1 GCA_013823655.1 Comamonadaceae bacterium
TTCAGCGGCAGTGAAAACGTCGGCACGCCGGGCACGGTGGGGCAGTGGCAACGCGGCGAGTTCGAGGTCGTCTGGCCGCGCGCAGTGGCCACCGCAGCCCTCAACCCGAACAAGCCCGCCTGGTAATTCCACGCCAACCCTTTACGGCGCGGCCGCCCACCCACGGCCCGCGCCGCACGCAGGCCTGCACCCACGCACCCACGCACTTTCATGTCCCTTTCTACATGGATCGAGCTGATCGTCTCCGGACTCATCACCGGCGGCATCTATGCGCTCATCGCCTTGGGGCTCAACCTCCAGTACGGGCTGATGCGCATCCTCAACATCGCCCACGGCGAGTTTCTGCTGGTCGGCGCCTTCCTGACCTGGATGGTGCACACCAGTTTTGGCCTGTCGCCGCTGCTGATGTTGCCCGTGACTTTTGGCCTGCTGCTGCTGCTGGGCTGGGTGCTGCACAGGCTGTGCTTTAGGCCGCTGACGCAGACTTCGCCCAATCTGGACGTGTTCGAGGCGCGTGGCCTGATGGTCGCCTTCGGGCTGATGTTCTTGGTCAAGAGCTTCGTCACCTACGTCTGGGGTGGCGACATCCGCGGCTACGACTACCTGTCGCAACCGGTGCACCTAGGGTTTGGCCAGTTTGCCGCCAACAAGCTGCTGATCTTCGCGCTGGCGCTGCTGTTTTGCGCCGCCCTGATCGTGCTGCTGCGCCTGACGCTGCTGGGCAAAGGTGTGCGCGCGCTGATGCAGTCGCCGATGGGCGCGCAACTGGTGGGCATCGACACCAAGCGCTTGCACCCGCTGATGTTTGGCATCGGCCTGGGGCTCTCGGGCGTGGCCGGGGTGCTGCTCTCGATGGCTTACACCATCAGCCCGGACATGGGCCAAGCCTACACCATCACGGCCTTGATCGTCATCGCGCTGGGCGGCTTTGGCAGCATGGGCGGGGCCTTGGTCGGCGGTTTGTTGCTCGGGGTGATCGAGGCCATCGCCATGCATTTCACCAGCCCATCGCTCAAGGCGCTGCTGTCGTATCTGGTTTTCATTGGCGTGCTGGTGTTGCGCCCTGAAGGTTTGTTCACTCGCAAGGGGCGCAAGGCATGAATTCCCGTCAAACGCTGCTGCGCGATGTGCTGATCTTGTTCGCTTTCGCCGGCTGGGCCGTGGCCCTGCCTGGCTTTGCCAGCGATTTCGTGCTCTCGATGGCCCTGACCTGCCTGATGTACGTGGCGCTGTCAACCAGTTGGGCGCTGTTCTGTGGCACCACTCGCTACCTGTCGCTGGCCACGGCGGCCTTCTTCGGCGTCGGTGCCTACACCAGCGCGCTGCTGGTCGAGACCTGGCCCTGGTGGCAGGTGGTGGCGCTGGGAGCGCTGGTCGCGGCGCTGCTGGCGGTGTTCATGGGCGCGCTGGTGCTGCACCTGCGCGGCACCTACTTCGCCATCCTGACCTTTGGCATGACCGAACTCATCCGGCATACCGTCACCTTCTACGAAAGCACGGTCACCGGCACCGTCGGGCGCATGATTCTGGTGGCACCCGACAGCAAGACGGTCTACTACACGGTGCTGCTGCTGGCGGTGGCGGCGGTGGCGACCTCGATCGTGGTGCGCCGCACCCGCTTTGGCCTGGCCATGCAGGGCATCGGCTCCGACGAGCAACGGGCCCAGACCCTGGGCGTGGACACCCGGCTGGTCAAGATCGGTGGCTTTGCCCTGACCGCCGCCTTTGCCGGGGCCGTCGGGGCGGCGATGGCGGTGCGCTGGACCTACATCGACCCGACCACCGTGTTCAACCCCTTCATCGGCTTTCAAACCGTGCTGATCGCGCTCATAGGC
>PNMN01000352.1 GCA_013823655.1 Comamonadaceae bacterium
CCTTCCCCCCCTGCCGTTCGCAGGTCTTGAAACCCGTCACGCTTCTTCGATTGAAAACCCCCAGGAGAACCCTCTCATGATCCAGCGCAGAACCCTGCTCCAGTCCGGTGCCGCCGTGGCCTTTGGTGCCCCCGCCCTCGTCGGCTTTGCCCAGTCAACCGTCACGCTCAGGTTCCACACCTTCATGGCGCCGCAGTCCAACGTGTGGCTCAACATGCACCGGGCCTGGATGGACAAGGTCAGCAAAGACTCGGACGGTCGCATCAGGTTCGAGGCCTACCCCGCCATGCAGCTCGGCGGCTCGCCAGGGCAACTGTTCGACCAGGCCCGCGACGGCGTGGCTGACATCGTCTGGACCCTGCCCGGCAACACCGCCGGCCGCTTCCCGCGCATCGAAGTGTTCGAACTGCCGTTCATGATGAACAACGCCGAGGCCACCTCCAAAGCCTTCTGGGAGTATGTGCAGACGGTCGCCAAAGACGAGTTCAAGGACGTGCATCCGCTGGCCCTGCAGGTCCACGGTCCGGGCGTGTTCCACATGCGCGACAAACTGATCAAGACCGCCGACGACCTGCGTGGCTCCAAGGTGCGCGGCCCGACCCGCCAGATCACCAAGATGCTGGGCTACCTGGGCGCCACGCCGGTTGGCATGCCGCTGCCGCAGATTCCAGACGCGCTGTCCAAAGGCGTCATCAACGGCTGCGTGATTCCCTGGGAAGTGGTGCCTTCGGTCAAGGTGCACGAGCTCACCAGATTCCACAGCGAGTTCGACCCCGCCGGTGGCGCGCTCTACACCGCCACCTTCATCATGGCGATGAACAAAGCCAGATACGCCGCACTGCCGCCCGACCTGAAGGCCGTCATCGACAAGCACTCCGGCCTGGAAACCTCCGGCTGGCTGGGCAAGGTCCAGCAGGCCGGCGACGTGCTCGGGCGCGAGGCCGCCGTGAAGCAAGGCAATACGATCCACACCATTCCGGCCAGCGAAGCACAGGAATTCAGGCGCAAGGCCCGCCTGGTGGAGGTGGAATGGATGCAGGACATGGACAAGCGCGGCTTCAACGGCAAACAGCTGCTGGAGACCGCCAAGGCGCTGATTGAAAAACACGGCAAGACGGCTGCCGCGCCCGCCAAAGCGGCAGCGGCCAAAAAAGGCTGATCACGCTGCACCGGGGGCTGCACCCCGGCCACTCAGACCTGGGTCTCAGGGCTCCACACGGAGCCCTTTTGAGCCCTTTTGTTTCCCCCTACACTTTGCGGCATGCAACGCAGCCCGATCCAGCACTGCCGAGAATGCGGCGCCGCCGTCGCCTACCGCCTGCCGGACGACGGTGACACCAAGCCCCGCGCGGTTTGCACCGCCTGCCACACCGTGCACTACGAGAACCCGCTGAACGTGGTCGGCACGGTGCCGGTGTGGGGCGAGAGCGGTGAACAGGTGCTGCTGTGCCTGCGCAACATCGAGCCCCGCCGCGGCAAATGGACCCTGCCCGCAGGTTTCATGGAACTGGGTGAAACCACCGCCCAAGGTGCTGCACGCGAGACCGACGAGGAAGCCGGTGCCCAGATCGAGCTGGGCGAGCTGTTCACCCTCATGAACGTGCCCCGCGTCGGCCAGGTCCACATGTACTACCGCGCCCGGCTGCTGAGCGACCGCTTCCATCCCGGCATCGAGACCATCGAAGCGCGGCTCTTCACCGAAGACCAGATTCCCTGGGAAGAGATCGCTTTTCGCACCGTGCGCGAGACCCTCGAACACTACTTCGCCGACCGCCGCCTGGGCCGCTTCGGCTTTCACGTCGTCGACATTGGTTGAACCTGG
>PNMN01000353.1 GCA_013823655.1 Comamonadaceae bacterium
GGCGCTGACCATCAACGCCGTCTGCGGCTCGGGCCTGAAGGCCGTGATGCTGGCCGCGCAGGCCGTGGCCTGGGGCGACAGCGAGATCGTGATCGCCGGTGGCCAGGAAAACATGAGCGCCAGCCCGCACGTGCTCAATGGCAGCCGCGACGGCCAGCGCATGGGCGACTGGAAGATGGCCGACACCATGATCGTGGACGGCCTGTGGGACGTCTACAACCAGTACCACATGGGCATCACCGCCGAGAACGTGGCCAAGGCCCACGGCATCACCCGCGAGATGCAGGATGCACTGGCGGCGGGCAGTCAGGCGAAGGCCGTTGCTGCGCAGGCCGCCGGCAAGTTCCAGGACGAGATCGTCGGCGTGAGCATTCCGCAGCGCAAGGGCGACCCGGTGCTGTTCAACAGCGACGAGTTCATCAACGGCAAGACCACCGCCGAGGTGCTGGCGGGTCTGCGTCCGGCCTTCGACAAAGCCGGGTCGGTGACCGCCGGCAACGCTTCTGGCATCAACGACGGCGCCGCCGCCGTGATGGTGATGAGCGCCAAGAAAGCCGCCGCTCTGGGCCTGACGCCGCTGGCGCGCATCGCCGCCTTCGGCACCAGCGGTCTGGACCCGGCCACCATGGGCATGGGCCCGGTGCCGGCCTCGCAGAAGGCCCTGGCCCGCGCTGGCTGGAAGGCCGCTGACGTGGACCTGTTCGAACTCAACGAAGCCTTTGCCGCCCAGGCCTGCGCCGTCAACCAGGCGCTGGACATCGACCCGGCCAGGGTCAATGTGAACGGCGGCGCCATCGCCATCGGCCACCCCATTGGTGCGTCCGGTTGCCGCATCCTGGTGACGCTGTTGCACGAGATGCAGCGCAGCGGCGCCAGCAAAGGCCTGGCCGCGCTGTGCATCGGCGGCGGCATGGGCGTTTCCCTGGCCATTGAACGCGCCTGACCCACACACCCGTTTTTTCCGCCATATCGGCACCACCAAGAGGAGCAAACAACATGAGTCAAAAAGTAGCCTACGTCACCGGCGGCATGGGCGGCATCGGTACCGCCATCTGCCAGCGCCTGCACAAAGAGGGCTTCAAGGTCATCGCCGGTTGCGGCCCGACGCGCGACTTCACCAAGTGGCTGGACGAGCAGAAGGCGCTGGGCTACACCTTCTACGCCTCGGTGGGCAACGTGGGCGACTGGGATTCCACGGTGGAGGCCTTCACCAAGACCAAGGCCGAGCACGGCAGCATCGACGTGCTGGTCAACAACGCCGGCATCACCAAGGACCGCATGTTCCTGAAGATGTCGCGCGACGACTGGGACGCGGTGATGAACACCAACCTGGACTCCATGTTCAACGTGACCAAGCAGGTCGTGGCTGACATGGTGGAAAAAGGCTGGGGCCGCATCATCAACATCAGCTCGGTCAACGGCGAGAAGGGCCAGGCCGGCCAGACCAACTACTCGGCCGCCAAGGCCGGCATGCACGGTTTCTCGATGGCGCTGGCGCAGGAACTGGCCACCAAGGGCGTGACGGTCAACACCGTGAGCCCGGGCTACATCGGCACCGACATGGTCAACGCCATCCGCCCCGACGTGCTGGAGAAAATCGTCGCCACGGTGCCGGTCAAACGCCTGGGCAAGCCCAGCGAGATCGCGTCCATCATCGCCTGGCTGGCCAGCGAAGACGGTGGGTATGCCACCGGTGCGGACTTCTCGGTCAACGGCGGCCTGCACATGGGGTGATGACTCCCCCCGCGCCGCCCCTGCGGCGCGTCACCCAGGGGCGACATCTGCGGCCCGGCAAGCCGGTTCCGCGATGTCCT
>PNMN01000354.1 GCA_013823655.1 Comamonadaceae bacterium
GCGTGCATTTTGAGGTCGGCGTTTTTCTTGATGTCTGAGATCTGCATGGTCGGGACTCGCTAGGCTACTCGATGGACTGGGGCGCAGCGCCGCTGGCGGGCTAACCGCGTAGCATACACCGACTCAGAGGCTTGGGGCGGGATTCGAAGGACGCTCAGACGTGCACCAGCGTGCCTTCATCCTCACCTTGAACCACCCGACGCAACGCGCCCGGCTTGAAAATGCTGAACACGCGCACCGGCAGGTTTTGGTCGCGGCACAGGGCAAAAGCGGTGGCGTCCATGACCTGCAACTGGCGCGCCATGGCTTCGTCGAAACTGATGGACTGGTAGCGCACCGCGTGCGGGTCTTTTTTGGGGTCGGCGCTGTAGACGCCATCGACCTTGGTCGCCTTGAGGACGATTTCGGCCCCAATCTCGGCCCCGCGCAGCGCGGCGGCGGTGTCGGTGGTGAAAAACGGGTTGCCGGTGCCGGCGGCAAACACCACCACCTTGCCCTCTTCTAGGTACTGCAAGGCCTTGGGCCGTACGTAGGGCTCCACCACCTGGTCGATGTTGATGGCCGACATCACTCGCGCCTTGAGCCCGCTGCGACCCAAGGCATCGCCCAGCGCCAGCGCGTTCATGACGGTGGCCAGCATGCCCATGTAGTCGGCGGTGGCGCGCTCCATGCCGACCGCGCCGCCCGCCACACCGCGAAAGATGTTGCCGCCACCGATCACCACCGCCACCTGCACCCCGAGCCGCACCACCTCGGCGATTTCCTCGACGATGCGCCCGATGGTGGCGGGGTTGATGCCAAAGGAGTCGTCGCCCATCAGGGCTTCGCCGGAGAGCTTGAGCAGGATGCGCTGGTGGGCGGGCATATGACAGTCTGAATGATGAAGTCGAGCGATTTTAGGGCTTGCGGCGCAACAACGGCCAACCCTTTGCAGAGCTGGCCGTTGAAATATGTGCTGCGGCTGCTGCGGTTATGGCCGCCGTGGCCCCACGGCCACAGCTGCACCAGCATGCGGCCGCTGCTGGCTTGGAATCAGGCCACCGCTTGGGCGGCCGCCACCTGCGCCGCCACTTCGGCGGCGAAGTCGTCTTGCTTTTTCTCGATGCCTTCGCCGACCACGTACAGCGTAAAGCCCTTGACCGTGGTGCCCGCGGCCTTGAGCATCTGCTCCACCGTCTGCTTGTCGTTTTTCACGAAGGGCTGGTTGAAGAGCGAGACCTCTTTGAGGAACTTCTGCACCCCTCCCTCGATGCGCTTGGCCACGATTTCGGCCGCTTGCACCGGCTTGCCGGCGGCTTCGGCGACCTTACGGTCTTCTTCGGCCTTGCCTGCGGCCACGGCGCGCTCTTTCTCGATCAGCTCGGCCGGCACCTCGGCGGCGGTGAGCGCCACCGGCTTCATGGCGGCGATGTGCATGGCAGCGTCTTTGGCGGCGGTGGCGTCGCCCTCGAACTCCACCACCACCCCGATGCGCACGCCGTGCAGGTAGGCCGCCAACTGGCCGCCGCCGGCGTAGCGCTTGAAGCGGCGCAGCGCGATGTTCTCACCGATCTTGCCGATCAGGCCCTTGCGCACGTCTTCCACCGTGGGGCCAAAGCCCTCGAGGCTCAGGGGCAGCGCGCCCACCGCAGCCACGTCGGCCGGGTTGTGCTGCGCGATCAGGTTGGCGACCTGGTTGCAAAAGCTCAGGAACAGCTCGTTTTTGGAGACGAAATCGGTCTCGCAGTTGACTTCGAGCAAGGCGCCGGTGTGGCCCCCGAGGCTGGCGACCACCACGCCTTCGGCGGTGAC
>PNMN01000355.1 GCA_013823655.1 Comamonadaceae bacterium
CCGTCGCACACGCGCACGGTGATGGCAGGCGCCGTTTCGCCCTCGCACAAGATCTGGAAGTGGTGGTAGAAGCTCGCGACCTCATACACCTCGGCCATGGGCAGGCGCAGCTCGGCCGCCAGCGCCACCAGGTGCTGTTCGTGCAGGCCGCGGTGCGCGTCATTCAGCACATGCAGCAGTTCAATCAGCCGGTCGCGCCGGTGCGGTCCGGGTCCAATGAGGGCGCGCACCTGGGCGCGCGCCGCGTCGTCGGGCTGGCGGCCCTTGAGCTGGCTGCGCCGTCGTGCGGTGGCGCGCAGGGCGTCCGGGCTGATGGTGGTGGACACGGGGGAGGCAGCGGTGTGGAGAGATGACATGTCGTGGGCCAGGCCTTGGCGTCGGGGGATCCCGCCGTGCATGGACAATGGTCGCCTGCGGTGGCGCCCTTGGCAATATGCGAGGCGGCGCCACAGCCATATGAGCCGCTCCGCATAAAGCCCCAGAACCCACGAGACATGCCCCAGATCAGCCTCCAGCCGGTGTGGACCCTCCACCGCGACGAACAGGGCAGCCTGTCGCCGCGGCTGATCGAACTGCTGTGCCTGGTGCAGCAGCAAGGCAGCCTGCTGGCGGCCTGCCAGGCGATGGGCCTGTCGTACCGCCACGGCTGGGACCTGGTGCGCGGCGGCGAGACGCTGTTCAACACCACGCTGCTGCACATGGAACGCGGCAAGGGCTCGACCCTGTCGCCGCTGGCCGAAAAACTGGTCTGGGCCGACCACCGCATCCGCGCCCGCCTGCAACCGGTGCTGGACTCGGTGGCCTCCGAACTGCGCAGCGAGATCGAACGCATCTCGACCGATGCGCCCGACGCCTTCCGCGTCCACGCCAGCCACGGCTTTTCGATCGAAAAGCTGCTCGAAGCATTGATGTCCGAGGGCCTGCCGGTGGCGCGCCGCTACGCCACCAGCACCGCCGCCGCCGCCGCGCTGCGCGACGGCCAGTGCGACGCCTGCGGCGTGCATGTGCCACTGGGCGCCCAGCAAGGCCGCATGCGGGCGCACCTGGGCCAGTGGCTGCAGGCCGACGACCTGCAGGTGATCGACATCGCGACCCGGCGCCAGGGCCTGATGGTGGCGGCCGGCAACCCGCAGAAGGTGTACGAACTGGCCGACCTGGCGCGCGACGAGGTGCGCTTCATCAACCGCCCGGCCGACTCGGGCACGCGCTTTTTGCTCGACGGCTTGCTGCAGGACCAGGGCATCGCCGCCCAGCGCATCCGCGGCTACGAACAGAGCGAGGCCACCCACGCCGCGGTGGCCGCCTGCGTGGCCAGCGGGCTGGCCGACGTGGGCTTTGGTCTGGAGCGCCCGGCGCGCTATTTCCAGCTCGACTTCATGCCCCTGGTGACCGAGCGCTACGTGCTGGTCTGCCACCGCGCCACGCTGGACCACCCGGTGGCCCAGGCCCTGCTGCGCCTGCTGGCCGACCCGGCTTTCCGTTCATCCATCAACGCCCTGCCCGGTTACGACGCCCGCTCGGCCGGCAGCATCACGCCCTGGGCCGACGCCTTTACCTGAACCGGCACACCCCATGAACGACCGCCCTGCCACCGACACACCAGCCCGCCATGCCACGCTGATGGTGGCCACCGCCAACGTGCTGAACCTGGCACAGCCCGGTCGCCATTTTTACGATGGACAGGACCCGTACAGCCAGGCCGAATTCGACCGCAAGGCGGACTGGCTGGGCGAGCGCTTCAAGGCGCTCAACGCCGACGTGCTGGCGGTGCAGGAAGTGTGGGA
>PNMN01000356.1 GCA_013823655.1 Comamonadaceae bacterium
ATCTCAAATTAGCCACCCGACACGCACTTTTCAAGTCATTGGGATAGAACGCGTTTGCTACACGTATCGAACACAGTAGCGCCCCTTGTTCAGGTTCCAGCGGCGGTCAAACCGCGCGGCGATACCCCTGAGCCGTTAACCGTCGCATCCAAGCCCCCCGCTACCGCCCCACTTCACATAGAGACGCTCGACCATTATACAGCGTGGCGAAAGGATAAGTTCATGAATATCCAGGCTCCAAAAAATTTTACTGTAGAATTAGAAATAACTAGATCAGTTACTGTCGTCATTGAAGCATCGAACGCGGCTGAAGCGCGTGATAAGGCTAGTAATCTAAATTTCAGCCATGAAATTACTGGCGAGATAGTTCATTGGGTTGTTCTAAATGTTTCGGAAGGAACAGATGTACAGTCAGATTTTTATTAATGTCATGCACGTTTTTCAATATACTTTAATTAATGATGACTTAACTCTATTAGAGTGCCACCCTAACGGACTTTAATCAGGGCTGTAACGACGGTGGCGTCCAGCTCGAACAGCCTACGAGACCCAGTCGAACGCCGAAGCGCATCGACGGCCCGACCAAGGCGAGCAGCGGTCGATCCGCGCTGAACCGCCGCCGCATCCCTGATGTCACGCTCCGAGGGTCGGACGGGCGGCGGGGGCGGAACGGCAGGCTCGGGCGGATTGGTCGTCCGCCGCGCCCAGGCCGCTACCTCCGGCCAGGGCTGATCAGCCTCGACCTTGCGGATCAGCGCTGCGGCCTGGCCGAGCCGCATCAGCCCGTTCCACGTGCCGGGCGAGAGAATTCCAACCTCGACGCCATCGGCGGCAAGCTCCTGCTCGCCCTCGTCCTGCGCGCTGTCGTCGGCGAGCTCGATCCCCAGCTGCTCGGCCATCGCCGCCGTCACGACGCAGGAGCGAGTGCCGGCCATGGTCTCAGCGTATTCCCGCCATAGGGCGTAATCGCGGGGCTGGCCCGTCATGGCGCTGGCCGCGATCTCGAACGGGGCGCGGCCCTTGGCCGAGCGGCTGACCTTCCCGCTCCTGCCGGCAAGCTCCCATGCCAGCCCCTTCGCCACGTACTCAGCGGCGTTCTCCGGGCTGGCCGCAACCTGCACGTCCTGGCCGAGCCGCTGCGCAGTGGCGCCCTCGGCCTCGACGTACTGCATGTAGCGCTGGATCAGGAACTCGCCGGCATCGGCGGCGGTCGAGGGCGACTGCGCCAGGCAGAGCACCAGCAAGTGCAGATGGAAGTGCCAGCCGTGCCGGCCATGCGTCACCTCCGGCGCTACGAGCACGCCGATCACGCCGGCCCGCTTCTGCATCCGCGCCCAGGGCGCGCCCTGCCGAGCTTTCCGGCCTGCGGTCTGAACGATCCGCTTGAGGTCAGCGAGCCGATCGCCGACCCGGTGCTGAACCGTCAGCGTGACCATGACCGCCGTCCCCTCCTGCTGGTAGAGCGCAGCGACGGCGTCCTTGACCCTCGCCTGCCGGTCGAGCGTCTGGCGGGGCGCGCAGGACGGGCACAGCCATGCGCTGTCGCAACGGAAAACCCCTCCGACGCCGATCGCGCCGCTCTCGCGCCGGGTGATGGTGACGGCCTCGGCATCATGGCCCGAACGGCCACAGCCACAGACGGCAGGCCCTTTGCCGGTCTCCGGGTCGCGCAGCATCCGACCGATGCCATGGCGAAGCTCGAACCGCTTCGAGGTGGTGGATAGGAACCCGTCTCCCTCGGAAGGGAGGGGGGGGGTCAACGTAGCGCCTCTGTTGTCGA
>PNMN01000357.1 GCA_013823655.1 Comamonadaceae bacterium
GGCAACCCGCAGTCGCGCTCCATCATCGTGAGCCAGTTGCGCGATGCCGGCGTGGGCACCATTGTCCAATGCGCCCGCCTGGTGGACGCGCGCAGCAAGCTGGAGATGGGCTCCTACGACGTGGTGATCTCGGAACAGTATTTCGAGCGCGAGAACACGACCGGCCAAGAACTGCTGGACGACCTGCGCCGCAACCAGCTGCTGCCGTTCTACACCGTGTTCGTGATGGTGACCTCGGAGTCGTCGTACAGCAAAGTGGCCGAGGCCGCCGAGTCGGCGCTGGACGCCTACCTGCTCAAGCCGCACACCGCGGCCGGTCTGGTTGAGCGCATCCACCAGGCACGTGTGCGCAAGGCGGCCTTGCAAGACATTTTCATGGCCATCGACGCCGAGCAGCACACCGAAGCCGCCGCGCTGTGCAAGGCCCACTTCGACGAACGCAAACCCTACTGGCTGTACGCGGCGCGCATCGGCGCCGAACTCATGCTGCGCAACGGGCAGCTGAGCGAAGCCGAAAAACTCTATGCAGCGGTGGTCGAGTCCAAGACCCTGCCCTGGGCCAAGCTCGGCGTGGCGCGCGCGCAGCTCGAAGCCGGGTACCCGCAGCGCGCCACTTCCACGCTGGAGAGCCTGATCGAGTCCGACCCGGGCTACACCGATGCCTACGACGTGATGGGCCGCGCCCAGTTCGAGTTGGGCCACTTCGAGAACGCGCTCAACACCTTCAAGATGTCCACCAAGCTGACCCCGGCCTCGGTGAACCGCCTGCTCAAGCACGGCATGATGGCCTGGTACGCGGGCGAGCGCGGCGAAGGCATCGAGCTGCTGGACCGCGCCACCCGCATCGGCCTGGACTCCAAGCTCTACGACCCGCAGGCCCTGGTGCTGCTGGCCTTTACCCGGCTGGACAACAACGACCAGCGCGGCCTGCTGCGCTGCGCCGAAAACATCGAACACCTGCGCGAGCGTCAGCCCGACAAACCCCGGCTGCAGCGTCTGCTGGACGTGGTCAACGCGATGGTGGCGATCCAGGACTACCAGACCGCCCAGGCGCTGGAGGAAGTGCGGCGCATGGCCAAGACCATCCACCAGCCGGACTTCGATTTTGAATCGGCCAGCAACCTGCTGGGCCTGATGACCCGGCTGGCGATCCGCTCGATCCAGCTCTACGAGGTGGACGCGGCGGTCGACACCATGGGGCTGCGCTTTTGCACCAGCCGCGCGCTCAGCGAGCTGCTGGCCTGCGCGGCGGTCGGTCGCGGGGATTTCATCAACCGCATCCGCCACGCGCACAGCGACATCCTCAAGCTCACCGAACACGCCATGGGCCTGAGCCTGAAAGGCGATCCGCAGGGCGCCGTGGTCCAGTTGCTGGCCGACGGCGAACACACGCTCAACGCCAAGATCATCGAGTCCGCCCACCTGGTGCTGCACCGCTATGAGGACCGCATTCCCGATCACGTCGAGCTGCTGAAGAAAGCCCAGGCGCTGCGCGAGCGCTACCGCACCACCAGCATCCACGCCGGGCTGGGCGAGCAGGCCGCCACCGGTCGCGCGGCGGGCGGGTTGTCGCTGTCATCGGGCTACAAGGCGCCCAGCCCGGAAGGCCTGCTGGCCAAGGTCGGGGCCGTGGGCGGGTGACGGTCACTGGAGTACCTTCGCCCTGCGGGCTGCGGTGCGAGCTGGCTTGGGAGCGGCCCGGCGCTGCGCTCACTGGAGTACCTTCGCCCTGCGGGCTGC
>PNMN01000358.1 GCA_013823655.1 Comamonadaceae bacterium
CTCACTGGAATACCTTCGCCCTGCGGGCTGCGGTGCGAGCTGGCTTGGGAACGGCCCGGCGCTGCGCTCATGCGTGGCTGGTCGGCTTCGGCTTCAGGCTCCAGTGGGTGGAAACCTGCGGTACCAGGCCCCGTAGACCCAGCAGGCGGCGCAGAAGGACAGGGCCCACTCGGCCGTGGAGAAGACGATCAATGCGATGCTGGGCACGACCCAGAGGTCGCTGCCCGCCGCGTAGAGGCCCAAAGAGACCGAGCTGGCGAAAAACAGCACCTTGTTGGCGAACATTTTGGCGCCCGCGTCTTCCTTTTTTCCGGCAGACCCGAAGTGGATGAGCAGGGCCCTGAACGCCCAGTGAGACGGGCAGCGGTGATGCCCGATGAAGCCACGCACGGCACCTTGCAGGATCAGCAGCCCCAGCAGCCACGGCGAGACGAGCAGGGCCAGGACGCAGACCAGCGTGGTGACCAGGGCCTCGAGGCGAATGACGTTGGACCAGACTTGCGGGATGTCGAAGCGAAGCATGAAGACCTCATGGGTGTGTAAACCCTTGGATTCTCCAGCAAAAAACAGACAAATAAAGCCGTTTGTTTCTGATCAATGATTCGGAAAAAACGTTGCATCAAGATAGGCTGTCGACCCCACAGCGCCCTCAACGTCTTGCGGGCTGGCACACTGGCGAGCATTGCCATCCGAATGGGACCCGCCATGGAAAAGAAACAGACCTGGAACATCGTCTACTGGGCCATCGCCCTGATGCTGCTGGTCAGCCTGCAGGACGTCTGGCAGGCGACGACACAGGTCGAAGTGGTTCCCTACAGCGAGTTCGAGCGGGCGCTGGAGGACGGCCGCATCGCCAAGGTGACGATCTCCGACAACCGCATCACCGGGGAGTTGAAGCAGCCCGAGGGCCGCAAGACCACGCTGGTGGCCAACCGCGTCGAGCCCGCGCTGGCCGAGCGGCTGGAGCGCCACGGCGTGCCGTTCAGCCGCGTCGTCCAGAGCACGCTGCTGCGCGACCTGCTGTCGTGGGTGATCCCGGCGCTGGTGTTCTTCGGCCTGTGGATCTTCCTGATGCGCCGCTTCGCCGACAAGCAAGGCATGGGCAGCTTCATGTCGATCGGCAAGAGCAAGGCCAAGGTCTACATCCAGACCGACACCGGCGTCACCTTCGCCGACGTCGCCGGTGTCGACGAGGCGCGCCAGGAACTCGAGGAGGTGGTTGACTTCCTGCGCCACCCGCAGGAGTACGGGCGGCTGGGCGCGCACATCCCCAAGGGCGTGCTGCTGGTCGGCCCGCCGGGCACGGGCAAGACGCTGCTGGCCAAGGCGGTGGCCGGCGAGGCCAAGGTGCCGTTCTTCTCGATCTCGGGCAGCGAGTTCGTCGAGATGTTCGTCGGCGTCGGCGCGGCGCGCGTGCGCGACCTGTTCGAGCAGGCGCGTGCCAAGGCGCCGACCATCATCTTCATCGACGAGCTCGACGCGCTGGGCCGCGCGCGCGGCGCCTTCCCCGGCATGGGTGGCCACGACGAGAAGGAGCAGACGCTGAACCAGCTGCTGGTCGAGATGGATGGCTTCGACGCCTCGGTGGGCCTGATCATCTTGGCGGCCACCAACCGGCCCGAGATCCTCGACCCGGCGCTGCTGCGCGCCGGGCGCTTCGACCGCCAGGTGCTGGTCGACCGGCCCGACAAGATCGGGCGGCTGGACATCCTGCGCGTGCACGTGCGCAAGGTCAA
>PNMN01000359.1 GCA_013823655.1 Comamonadaceae bacterium
ACCACCGCCGTCAACAAAGGCAAGTCCTCACGCGGGGTGACCCGCAGGTGCTTCCAGCTGGGCTCAGGCTGCCACTGCGCCGCCCAGGCCGGCAATGCCGAGCCCGGCATGGGCCGCGCAATCGCATAGCCCTGGCCCCAGTCACAGCCCAGGCGCAGCAAAAACGCCCCGTGCTCGGCGGTCTCCACCCCTTCGGCAATCGCCTGCATGCGAAACGCCCGCGCCAGCCCCAGCACACCCTCCAAAATCGCCATGTCCTCCGGGTCGTCCAGCATGTCGCGCACAAAACTCTGGTCAATCTTCAGCAAGGCCGCAGGCAGGCGGCGCAGGTAAGTCAGCGACGAGTAGCCCGTGCCAAAGTCATCCAGCGCAAAACCCACCCCGATGTCGCGGCAATCGTTCATCAGCTGCGAGACCAGGCCAATGTCATCGAGCGCACTGGTCTCCAAAATCTCCAGCTCCAGGTCACCCGGCCCCACCTGCGGGTGCACCGCCAGCAAGGCCTTCAGGCGCGACACAAAGTTGGGCCGCTGCAGGTGCTGCGCGTCAATGTTCACGCTCACCGGCACCTGCAGCCCCTGCGCCTTCCAGCGCACCACCTGGGCCATGGCCGCGTCCAGCACCCATTCGCCCAGCTCAATGCTCAGCTCACTGTGGTGCAGCAGTGGCAAAAACTCCCCCGGCAGCAGCAGCCCGCGCTCGGGGTGGTGCCAGCGGATCAGCGCCTCCGCCCCCACCAGCGCACCCGTGCGCATGTTCACCTTGGGCTGGTAGTACAGCTCAAAGGTCTGGGCCTTGAGCCCCTGTCGAATGGCCTCCAGGCTCTCGTGGTGGCCACGGATGCTGCGGTCTTGCTCATCGTCAAAGACATGGCAGCGGTTCTTGCCCGCCACCTTGGCCTGGTACATGGCTTGGTCGGCCTGGCGCAGCAGCTGCTCGGCGTCCATCTCGGTGCGCTGCGGGTAAAACGCCACGCCCAGGCTGGCCGAGACCTGCAGGTTGCGCCCCTCGATGACCACGGGCTGGGCGGCGGCCACGCGCAAGCGCTCCAGCACCGGGGCGGCGGTTTCGGGGTCGGCCAGGTCGCCCAGGACGGCCACGAACTCATCGCCCCCTAGGCGCGCCAGGGTGTCGCCATCGCGCAGGGCCTGCTGCATGCGGCTGGACAGGGCCATGAGCAGCTGGTCGCCCATGTCGTGGCCGTGCTCGTCGTTGATGGCCTTGAAGCCGTCGAGGTCCAAAAACACCAGGCCCAGCTGGCGGTTGCGCCGCACGGTCTGGGCCATGGACTGGCGCAGCCGGTCGGCCAGCAGCACGCGGTTGGGCAGTCCGGTGAGGGCGTCGTAGTGGGCGATGTGCTCCAGGCGGTGTTCGTGCTCTTTTTGTTTGGAGATGTCGGAGAACAGGGCCACGTAGCGCATGACCACCCCGGCGGTGTTGCGCACGGCGCTGATGGTGAGCATCTCGGCGTAGACCTCGCCGCTTTTGCGCCGGTTCCAGATCTCGCCGCTCCAGCGCCCCTGCTCGGTGAGGGATTGCCACATCTGGGCGTAGAACTCCTTGCCCTGGCGCCCTGAGCTGAGCAGCCGGGTGTGCTGGCCGGTGATGTCGGCGCGGCTGTAGCCGGTGATGCGGCTGAAGGCGTCGTTGACTTCGAGCACCACGCCCTCTGCCGTGGTGATCATGATCCCCTCCAGCGCGTGGGTGAACACGCTGGCGGCCAG
>PNMN01000360.1 GCA_013823655.1 Comamonadaceae bacterium
CAGGGCGAAGGTGTTCCAGTGAGCGCAGCGCCGGGCCGTTCCCAAGCCAGCTCGCACCGCAGCCCGCAGGGCGAAGGTGTTCCAGTGAGCGCCAATCCGGGGCGCCGGGGTGCCGCGCCGCTTCAGGGGGATGCGCGCAGCGCGGCGGGGTTCATCCCAGCAGCCTTTCGGGATTGGCGTCCAGCTTGGCCAGCGCGGCGCGCGTGGCGCGCACAGTGAGTGCTTCGTCCTCGCTGGGCACCAGCAGACCGGCCTGGAGGTAGGCAGCGACGCGGGTGGCCTGGATCAGGAAGCAGCGCCCGCCGTTGGTGACGAACAGGTAGAGCTGCCCGCGCTCGCTGCGCCAGGCCAGCTGCACGCTGTTGAGCTTGCTGTTGTGGTCGAGGCCAAACCAGGCACCGATCTGCAATTCGACCGCCCAGGCGCGCATGGCCTCGTTCGGCTGGCTTCCGCCTTGCCGGATCACTTCGATGTTGCTGGCATCCACGCCCGTGATCATCTCGATGCTGGCGGTGTCCAGGTCGAGGTCGCCCACGCCGCTCTCGGGCAGGTAGTCCTCCAGGTGCGCCAGGCGTTGCGCCAGATTGTCCAGACTCTCCTGCGGGATGGCCTCGGTGCGCGACATGAAGGCGTCGGCCAGGGTGTCGCTGACCGACTTGATGTGGCTGTCCTGCAAGCCGGGCGGATAGCCCAGCAGGCCCATGCCCTGGCGCAGGCGCTGCAGCAGGCTGGGCAGTTGCTGGATCACGCGGGCCCGGTCGTTGCGGTTGGGCTTGGCGCTGGCGGCCCACAGCAGGTCGGTCGCCACGCGCTTGAGTGCACTGGTTTCTTCGTGTTTGAGACCGTACTTGACACTGGCCACGGCCAGCACCTCGACCCAGACCTTGAACAGGAACTCACGGATTTCACTGCGCACCGGCACGTCGTCGAGCAGCTTGCGCAGCTCGATGGTGTACTGAACCGACAGCGTCTCTTTCTGCTCCACCTGCTGGGCCACCGACACCACGCGGCTGGTGGTGCCCTGCTCGCTGAGGAAGGTGGAGAGGAATTTCTGGAACTCGTCAAAGACCAGCTGGAACACGCGGCGTCCGGTCTCGGGGTACTGCTCGATCACCTGCACCACGCGCTTGATCTCTGCTTCCAGTGCGGCCGAGCTGATGTTGGACTCGAAGCCCAGCACACAGGAGCCCATGCGGTCGATCAGCCGACGCGCCGGGTGCTGCAGGGCGCTGAAGAACTCGGGCTCGGCCAGGGCCACGCGCAGCACCGGAATCTGCAGCCGGGCAAACCAGACCCGCACGCTGGGTGGAATGCGTTCTTCGGCCAGGATGCTCTGGAACATCAGGGCCACCACTTCAATGATGGCCTTCTCGGTCGGGGTGGAGGCCTCCTGCTTGAGTTCGGTGGCGCGCTGGCGCAGGGCCGTGGCCGCGCGCTCGACGTGGGATGCATCGGCATAGACCGGCCCACCGCCGGTGTGGGAGAGACCGGCATCCGCGACCACCGTCGGTGCCACGCGCCCGATCGCCTGCTGCAGACGCGGCGAGGTGGGCAGCATCTGGGTGGCTTCGAAATCGCCGCCCACGCGGTCCAGCAGCAAACGCTTGAGCCGCCCGACCACCCCCTGTGCGCGCTGGCGCGCGCGCGCCAGCGGCGAAGAATGGGTCATCATCCGGGTTTCGTCGTGCACGCCCATGGCCGAGGAGGTCATGCCGCCGCGACC
>PNMN01000361.1 GCA_013823655.1 Comamonadaceae bacterium
GGACCATCCGCCAGTACGCGGGTTTTTCGACCGCCGAAGAATCCAACGCCTTCTACCGCAAGGCGCTGGCCGCGGGCGGGCAGGGCGTGTCGGTGGCGTTCGACCTGGCCACCCACCGCGGCTACGACAGCGACCACCCGCGCGTGACCGGCGACGTGGGCAAGGCCGGCGTGGCGATCGACTCGGTCGAGGACATGAAGATCCTGTTCGACCAGATCCCGCTGGACAAGGTCAGCGTGTCCATGACCATGAACGGCGCCGTGCTGCCGGTGCTGGCCGGTTACGTGGTGGCGGCCGAAGAGCAGGGCGTCTCGCAAGACAAACTGAGCGGAACGATCCAGAACGACATCCTCAAGGAGTTCATGGTCCGCAACACCTACATCTACCCGCCCGAGCCGTCGATGAAGATCATCGGCGACATCATCGAGTACACGGCGAAGAACATGCCGAAGTTCAACTCGATCTCGATCTCGGGCTACCACATGCAGGAGGCCGGCGCCAACCAGGCGCTGGAGCTGGCCTTCACCCTGGCCGACGGCAAGGAGTACGTGAAGACGGCCACCGCCAAGGGCATGGACGTGGACGATTTCGCCGGTCGCCTGAGTTTCTTCTGGGCCATCGGCATGAACTTCTACCTGGAGATCGCCAAGATGCGCGCCGCGCGCCTCTTGTGGTGCCGCATCATGAAGGGCTTCAACGCGAAGAACCCCAAGAGCCTGATGCTGCGCACGCATTGCCAGACTTCGGGCTGGTCGCTGACCGAACAGGACCCGTACAACAACGTGGTGCGCACCGCCATCGAAGCCATGGCGGCGGTGTTCGGCGGCACCCAGAGCCTGCACACCAATTCGTTCGACGAAGCGATTGCGCTGCCCACCGAGTTCAGCGCCCGCATCGCCCGCAACACCCAGCTCATCATCCAGGAAGAGACCCACATCACCAGCGTGGTGGACCCCTGGGCTGGCAGCTACCTGATGGAGAGCCTGACGCAGGAGATGGCCGACAAGGCCTGGGCCATCATCGAAGAGGTCGAAGCCATGGGCGGTATGACCAAGGCGGTGGACAGCGGCTGGGCCAAGCTCAGGATCGAGGCGGCGGCGGCCGAGAAGCAGGCGCGCATCGACAGCGGCAAGGACGTGATCGTGGGCGTCAACAAGTACAAGCTCAAGACCGAAGACGCCATCGAGGCGCGCGACATCGACAACGTGGCGGTGCGCGAAGGGCAGATCCATCGCTTGAAGGCGATCAAGGCCGCGCGCGACGGCGCCAAGGTCGAAGCCGCGTTGAATGCGCTGACGGCAGCCGCCGAATCCGGCCAGGGCAACCTGCTGGACCTGAGCATCCAGGCCATGCGCCTGCGCGCCACCGTGGGCGAGGTGAGCGATGCGCTGGAAAAAGTTTTTGGGCGCCACCGCGCCGATACACAAAAGGTGACCGGTGTGTACGCTGCCGCTTACGACTCCGCCGAAGGCTGGGATGCCCTGAAGGGTGAGATCAATGCGTTTGCGCAGGCGCAAGGCCGTCGCCCGCGCGTGATGATCAGCAAGCTCGGCCAGGACGGCCACGACCGCGGCGCCAAGGTGGTGGCCACGGCCTTTGCCGACCTGGGTTTTGACGTCGACATGGGCCCGCTGTTCCAGACACCGGAAGAGTGCGCCCGCCAGGCGATCGAGAACGACGTGCACGCGGTCGGTGTGAGCACGCTGGCCGCTGGCCACAAGA
>PNMN01000362.1 GCA_013823655.1 Comamonadaceae bacterium
GGAGCCATTTCCATGAAAGCACTCGTCGCCGTCAAACGCGTGGTGGACTACAACGTCAAAGTCCGGGTCAAGCCCGACGGCAGCGGGGTGGACATTGCCAACGTCAAAATGAGCATGAACCCCTTTGACGAGATTGCGGTGGAAGAGGCCGTTCGCCTGAAGGAAAAGGGCGCGGTCAGCGAAGTGGTGGTGGTGTCCTGCGGCGTCAAGAAGTGCGACGAAACCCTGCGCACCGCCATGGCCATCGGGGCCGACCGCGCCATCCTGGTCGAGACCGAGGTGGAGCTCCAGCCGCTGGCCGTGGCCAAGTTGCTGGCCGCCCTCGTGGCCAAGGAGCAGCCCGGCATGGTCATTCTGGGCAAGCAGGCCATTGACGACGACGCCAACCAGACCGGCCAGATGCTGGCGGCCCTGGCCGACCTGCCCCAGGCCACGTTTGCCAGCCAGATCACCGTGGCCGACGGGCGGGCCCAGGTCACCCGCGAAATCGACGGCGGCCTGGAAACCCTCAGCATCAGCCTGCCAGCCGTCATCACCACCGACCTGCGCCTGAACGAGCCACGCTACGTCACGTTGCCCAACATCATGAAGGCCAAGAAAAAGCCCCTGGATACCCTCACCCCCGAGGCCCTGGGTGTGGACGTCACCCCCCGTCTGAAGACGCTGTCCGTTTCCGAGCCGCCCAAGCGCAGCGCCGGCATCACCGTGCCCGACGTCGCCACGCTGGTGGACAAGCTCAAGAACGAAGCCAAAGTCATCTGAACGCCCCGCACACCAGAAAGAGACACACACCATGACCGCACTCGTCATCGCCGAACACGACAACGCCAGCCTCAAAGGCGCCACCCTGAACACCGTCACCGCTGCCGCCGCTTGCGGCGGGGATGTGCACATCCTCATCGCCGGCCACAACGCCGCTGGCGCTGCCGCAGCCGCCGCCCAAGTGGCGGGGGTGAGCAAGGTCATCCACGCCGACGGTGAATCGCTGGCCCACGGCCTGGCCGAAAACCTCGCCGCCCAGGTGCTGGCCATGGCCGCCAACTACAGCCACATCGTCTTCCCCTCCACCGCCAGCGGCAAAAACACCGCCCCGCGCGTGGCCGCCAAGCTCGACGTGGCCCAGGTCAGCGACATCACCCGAGTGGTCAGCGCCAACACCTTTGAGCGCCCCATCTACGCTGGCAACGCCATGGCCACCGTGCAAAGCAGCGACGCCACCCAGGTGCTCACCGTGCGGACCACCGCCTTCGATGCGGCCGCCGCCACCGGCGGCAGTGCTGCCGTCGAGACCGTCAGCGCCGTGGCCGACAGCGGCAAGAGCCAGTTCAAAGGCAGCGAAATCGCCAAGAACGACCGCCCCGAGCTCACCGCCGCCAAGATCATTGTCAGCGGTGGCCGGGCACTGGGCAGCGCAGAAAAGTTCACCGACGTCATGACCCCGCTGGCCGACAAGCTGGGGGCCGCCATCGGGGCCAGCCGCGCCGCCGTGGACGCGGGCTACGCCGCCAACGACCTGCAGGTGGGCCAGACCGGCAAGATCGTCGCGCCCCAGCTCTACATCGCGGCGGGCATCAGCGGTGCCATTCAGCACTTGGCGGGCATGAAGGACAGCAAGGTCATCGTCGCCATCAACAAAGACCCCGAGGCGCCCATCTTCTCGGTGGCCGACTATGGTCTGGTGGCCGACCTCTTCACGGCGGTGCCCGAGCTGACCCAGGC
>PNMN01000363.1 GCA_013823655.1 Comamonadaceae bacterium
GCCTACGAGGCCCAACTGCCAGCCGATCTGAACACCGCCGCCGATCTGTGCGCGCGGGTTCCCTGCGCCGAGGTGTTTCCCGGCGCCACCCATTTTTCGCTTCGCATGGGGCAGCCGCCGTATGTCGAGGCTTATGGCGATGCCGATCCCCGCTCGCCCGGTCAGCGGCGCCTGCTGGGTTACGTGATGCTGTCCACCGACATCACCGACATCCCGGCCTATTCCGGCAAACCGGTGGTCACGCTGATCGGCATGGACACCGAAGGCCGCTACGTCGGCGTCAAGGTGCTCAAGCACTCCGAGCCCATTTTGCTGCTGGGCATTCCGGAACAAGCCCTGGCGGATTTCAACAACCAGTACCTGGGCAAGTCGGTCAAGGACAGCATCGAAGTCGGTCCGGACCGCCCGGACGAAAACATCCTGGGCCTGGACGCCATCTCGGGCGCCACCGTGACCGTGATCGCGCAGAACCAGGTGATGCAGCTCTCGGGCTCGGCGGTGGCGCGCCAGGTTGGCATCATCGAGCCAACGGTGCGCCCGCCGGCGCGCTTTGCCGTGAAAGACCAGCGCTACACCTGGGAGCAACTGCGCCAGATGGGCGCGGTGCAACGCCTGCGCGTGATGCCCGAGCAAGTGGGGCTGGAGCGGGGACCGGAACCCTTCATCGAACTGTGGTTCGGCGACCTCAACCACCCCGACATCGGTCGCAGCCTGATCGGGGAGCGCAGCCACGCCAACCTGCATCAGCGCCTGAAACCCGGTGACAGTGCGTTCTTCGTGATCCGCACCGCCGGCATCGAGTCGTTCAAGGGCTCGGGCTTCGTTCGCGGTGGACTCTATGACCGGGTGCAGGTCAAGCAGGGGGCCGATTCGTTCACCTTCCGCGACCTCGACTCGCTGAACCTCTACGGCCTGGTGGCAGCGGGGGCACCCGCCGTCACCGAGTCCGCCATCTTCATCATCCGCCAGGGCTCGTTTTCGGCCGCCTACCCCTGGAAGCTGGCCTTTCTGGGCAACCGCGTCGACCGCGCCACCGGCCAGCGCAGCTTCGCCAATTTCGAGGCCAGGTACTGGC
The DNA here is from genome assembly GCA_013823655.1 of Comamonadaceae bacterium. Classification (GTDB taxonomy): domain Bacteria; phylum Pseudomonadota; class Gammaproteobacteria; order Burkholderiales; family Burkholderiaceae_C; genus Hydrogenophaga. The sequence goes on from PNMN01000363.1 coordinate 1,076, forward strand.
TCGCCAGCGAGCTGCTGGAGGGCGGTCGGCCGGTGGTCCAGGAACCGGTGGCGCCCTGGGTGCGCATCTGGAAGAACCGCGCCGTGGAGATCGGCCTGTTCATTGCCCTGCTGCTGGGTGTGACCGTCGTCTATGCGCTGCGCGAGCGCCTGACACGCCGCTCCACCCACCAGAACAAGTGGCCGGTCAACGGCTTCAAATACAGCGCCTGGGCGCTGTCCATCGGGTTCGTCGGTTTTGGCCTGCTGGCCCAGCCCTCCATCACGCAGGTGCTGACCTGGTTCCACGCCCTGCTGTTCCAGTGGACCTGGTCGCTGTTCCTCTCCGACCCGTTCATCTTCCTGTTCTGGATCTTCATCATCGCCACCGTGTTCCTGTTCGGTCGCGGCCTGTTCTGCGGCTGGATGTGCCCCTTTGGCTCGCTGCAGGAAGCGCTCTACAAGATCGCCCGCGCGGTCGGCCTGGGCCGCTACCAGACCCGGTTGCCGCAGGCCTGGCACGACCGGCTCAAGTGGCTCAAGTACGCGCTCTTCTTCGGCCTGCTGGCGGTCTCCATGTTCTCCATGATTCTGGCCGAGGTGCTGGCCGAGGTGGAGCCGTTCAAGACCACCTTCCTGGTCGGTGTGATGAACCGCAGCTGGCC
>PNMN01000364.1 GCA_013823655.1 Comamonadaceae bacterium
TACCTGGAATTGCACCCCCACAGCACACAGAAGGAAATCGACGCGGTGTGTGACACCGGGTGCATTTCCAAGGTGCTGTCAGACATGCTACGGCCCGAGCTGCTGGGCATGGGCTACGGCCTGGCCTATGGCTGGCGCACCGTGCAATGCGCAAGCGGAAGCCGCACGCGACAGGTGCGCACCTATGCCTTGTTGCACCGCCCCAAGAAAAAACAAGCGGACCTGTTCGACCCCACATGACACAAACCCCAATCACGCTCGAGCTGATCCGCGCAGCCCTGGCGCACATCCCGGCAAACCTGCAGCGCGACGAATGGGCACGGGTGGCGATGGCCATCAAAAGCGAGTACCCGGACGGCACCGGCTTCGACCTGTTCGACCAATGGAGCGCCAGCGACCCCGACCGATACAGCCCCAAAGACGTGAAGACCACATGGCGCAGCGTCAAGCCGGGCGGCGGTGTGGGGGTGGCCACCCTGTTGCACCTGGCCAAACAACACGGCTTCACGCTGCCCAAGGGTGCGCAAGCCCCGCAGCCCCCGAGCCCCGAAGAGCTGGCACAGCGTGAGCGGGAGCGGGAACAGCGCCAGCAAGCCGAACAGGCCCGCACCGATGCCGCGCACGCGGCTGCAGCCCAGCAAGCGGCGACACAATGGCAAGACGCCAGCGACACCGGCGAAAGCGGGTACCTGAACCGCAAGGGTGTGCAGCCCCACGGCGTGCGCTTCGCTGCTGGTGGCGTGCTGCTGGTGCCCCTGCGCGACGGTGCGGGCAAGCTGTGGAACTTGCAACGCATCGCGCCCGTGAAGCCTGCGGACGGCGCCCCGGAAAAACTGTTCCTCAAGGGTGGCCGCAAGTCCGGGCTGTGGCACCTGGTGGGCAACCTGGCCAGCGATGCGGCCCCGCCCGTGCTGCTGGTGGCCGAAGGCTACGCCACGGCGGCCACCTTGCACGAGGCCACGGGGCACCCGGTGGCCACGGCCTTTGACGCGGGCAACCTGCAGCATGTGGCCCGCGCCCTGCGCACGCGGTACCCGGCTGCGCTGCTGGTGTTGTGTGGCGACGACGACCGCGCCACCGAAGCGCAGACAGGCACGAACCCGGGCCGCGTCAAGGCCACAGCGGCGGCCCGTGCGGTGCATGGCCTGGCGCTGTTCCCCAAGGGCTTGCCCGATGGGGGCTCAGACTTCAATGACTTGCACCAGCACCACGGCGGGGCCGCTGGCCTTGAGGCGGTGCGGCGCATCGTGGCCGCTGTGGTTGACGCCCACACAGCCGCACAGGCCGCACAGGCTGCGCAATCGGGCAAGGCAAAGGGCAGGGCAGGGCAAGCCCACGGCGGCGGCGCTGGTGGCCCGCCTGTGCGGCCTGAGCACGCCCCCGCTGAACCGGCGCCCGAGTGGGACCGCTTCACGGTGGCCGATGCGGGCGTGTACTTCCAAGGGGTTGACCGTGAAGGCAAGCCGACCGCACCCGAATGGGTGTGCAGCCGCATGGACGTTGAAGCCCTGACCCGCGATCAAGACGGGCAGGGGTGGGGCTACCTGCTGACGTTTGCCGATCCGGTGGGCAAGCCCAAGCAATGGGCCATGCCCGCCCGCATGTTGGCAGGCGACGGCGGCGAATACCGGGCCGCGCTGTTGGGGATGGGTCTGCGCATCGCCCCGAGCCCCCGCGCCCGCAACCTGCTGACGCAGTACATCCAAACGCGCCAG
>PNMN01000365.1 GCA_013823655.1 Comamonadaceae bacterium
AACCGGAGCCCGTCATGAGCATGGAATTCCTTCTCGCCACCGGGGTGGGCGTGGTCACCGCCACCGGCATCTACATGATGCTGCGCGGGCGCACTTTTCCGGTGGTGCTCGGCCTGTCGCTGTTCGGTTACGCGGTCAACGTCTTCATCTTTCTCATGGGCCGTCTGTGGTCCAACGCCGCGCCGGTGCTGGTGGGCGAAGGCCCGGTGGCTGATCCCCTGCCGCAAGCGCTGGTGCTGACCGCCATCGTGATCGGCTTCGCCACCACCGGATTTGTGGTCGAACTCGCGCTGCGCAGCCGGCATGAAAGCGGCAGCGACCATGTGGACGGTCACGAGCCGGGAGGGCCGCGCGCATGACTGAGGCTGTGATGACTTTCTGGCTGCAGCACGCGCCGGTGCTGTCGGTGGTGCTGCCCATGTTGACGGCGGTGTTGTTGCTGCTGATCGGTGACGCCGGCGGCATGGCCGGGCAGGGTGGAGGACACGACGACGCGGCCTTGCGCTGGCGACGCCGCATCAGCCAGGGCTCGGCGCTGCTGGGCCTGCTCATGGCAGCAGGCCTGGTGCAGCACGCCGCCGGCGGCGAGCTGCTGGTGTACCGCCTGGGCGAATGGCCGGCGCCGTTCGGCATCGTGATGGTGGTGGACCGCCTATCGGCGCTGATGGTGCTGCTGACCTACCTGGTGGCGGTGCCGGTGCTGTGGTACGCCTGCGGTGGCTGGGACGCGCATGGCCGCTATTTCCATGCGCTGTTCCACTTTCAGCTCATGGGTCTGTCGGGTGCTTTCCTGACCGGTGACCTGTTCAACCTGTTCGTGTTCTTCGAAGTGCTGCTGATCGCGTCGTACGTGCTGCTGGTGCACGGTCAGGGGCGCGAGCGGTTCCGCATGGGCGTGCACTACGTGGTGCTCAACCTGGTGGCTTCGGGCCTGTTCCTGATCGGTCTGTCGCTGGTGTACGCGGCCACCGGGACCCTGAACATGGCCGATGTGGGGCAGCGCCTGGCGCTGTTGCAGGGCGACCAGCTGGTGTTCGCGAAGGTGGCGGCCTTGGTGCTGCTGGTGGTGTTCGGTCTCAAGGCCGCCATGCTGCCGCTGTACTTCTGGCTGCCCGGCACCTACGCCGCGGCCAGTGCACCGGTGGCAGCGCTGTTCGCCATCATGACCAAGGTGGGTGTGTACAGCATCGTGCGTGTGCACTGGCAACTCTATGGCGCCGAGGCCGGCCCCGCCGCGCTGGCCGTGGCCGACTGGCTGCTGCCCCTGGCCCTCGCCACCAGCGCTCTGGGCGTGCTCGGCGCCCTGGCCGCGCACACCATGGGGCGTCTGGTGGCTTACCTCACGGTGTCGTCGGTGGGCACCATCCTCGCTGCTGTCGGGCTGTTCACGCCCGGGACCCTGTCGGCCGCGCTGTACTACACGCTGCACAGCACGCTGGTGATTGCGGGTCTGTTCCTGCTGGTGGAGCTGATGGCCGCGCAGCGCGGTGACACCCACGACAAGCTGCAGCCCGCCCACGCGGTGCGCGAGCCGGTGCTGCTGGGCGTGATGATGCTGTTCGGCGCCGCTTCGGTGGCCGGCCTGCCGCCCCTGCCGGGTTTCCTGGGCAAGCTGATGGTGCTGGAGTCCAGCTCGGGCCTGCCGGCCCAGGCCTGGATCTGGAGCGTGGTGCTGGTGGTCGGCTTCCTGAGCATCGTGGGCC
>PNMN01000366.1 GCA_013823655.1 Comamonadaceae bacterium
TCCGAACTCGATGTCGGCGTACTTCAGTTTCATGGCCTGCACGAAGCCGCCCAGCGAACGCAGCGCGCGCTTGACGAGGTCGCCACCGGCGGCGATGCGGTCCAGCTTCAGCAGCGCGGCGCGCAGGTTGGGCGCCAGCAGCGCCGGTAGCGAGCGCTTTTCGGGCGCCTCCAGCATCATCGAGGCAAAACCCTTGGCCGCCGCCTCGTTGTGCAGGCGGTTGAGCAACACCGTCTTGCCCACGCCGCGCAGGCCCACCAGCATCACGCTGCGCGCCACCAGGCCCGCGCGCATGCGGTCCAGTGCGATGGAGGCGGCCTCGATGATGTCGTCGCGTCCGGTCATGTCGGGCGGCGGCGCGCCCGCGCCGGGGGCGTAGGGGTTGGTGCGTGGATCCATGCCCGGGGTCTCGCTGGGTGTGAATGTATACCGAGTTTATGTCACTTTATCAAAATAAGATAAACGTGAATAAATTAGATACATATGCAGATACATATGCATCAACCCCCACCGGACTGGAGCGGCATGCCCCCTCAAGAGCGCGCTGCGCCCAGCAAGCCCTGGCAGGCCGTGCCGCCTTGCGCCTTGTCTTCTGGGGCGTGCAGCGGCACGGGGCTGGTTCTATTTGCTGGCGTTCGGAAAGAACAGCTGCTCGCCACCGATTTTGTAGCTGGCGATGACGGCCTGGCCAGCCGCACCCGTCACCCAGTCGACAAACTGCTGGCCTTCGGCGGTTTTCACCTGCGGGTGCCTGGCGCTGCTCACCAGCATGACGCCGTACTGGTTGAACAGGCGTTTGTCGCCTTCCACCAGCACCGCCAGGTCGGCGCGGTTCTTGAAGTTGAGCCAGGTGCCGCGGTCGGCCAGCACGTAGGCGCCGCTGCTGGAGGCGATGTTGAGGGCCGGACCCATGCCGCAGCCGCACTCTTTGTAGCCGCTGCCTTTGTTGGCGTCGGTGTCGGTCATTTTCCAGAAGCGCAGCTCGGCCGCGTGCGTGCCGCTCTTGTCGCCGCGCGAGACGAAAGCCGCGTTGGCCGTGGCCAGCTTCTTGAACGCCGCCACGATGTCGCTGCCCTTGGCACCGGCCGGGTCGGTCTTGGGCCCGATCAGCACGAAGTCGTTGTACATGACCTCCTGGCGCCTGGCGGCAAAGCCGTCGGCCACGAACTTTTCTTCCGCCACCTTGTCGTGCACGAACAGCACGTCGGCGTCGCCGCGGCGCGCCATGTCGATGGCCTGGCCGGTGCCCAGCGCAACCACCTTCACATCGATGCCACTGGCCTTCTTGAAGGTCGGCAGCAGGTGGCCGAAAAGGCCGGACTGCTCGGTGGACGTGGTCGATGCCACGACGATGCTGCCCTGCGCCAGCGCGGTGGTGCTGAGCAGCAGGCCGGTGGCCAGGGCCGCCACGAACGAAGCTGCGCGAACCAGGGCACCGCCGCCGGGCCGCCGTTCGACCAGCTCAGGCCGGACGGCCAGTGCCGCCCCCTTGAGAACGAAACATGCAAGGGGGTCGCGCGCAGCGCGGCAGGGGCGATTCATTTCCTTTTTCATGTGGTTTCTCCTTTGACAAAAGCACTGGCCTGCGGCGAGCGTTGTTCGAGCAGGGTCTGGTTGAAAAAA
>PNMN01000367.1 GCA_013823655.1 Comamonadaceae bacterium
GGCCAGCAACTGGTCCACCTGCCCCCTGGACAGGTGGACCCCGAGCTCGTGCAACCCGGCCTCCAGCGCCGGTTTCAGGGTTGCGGAATTCATGCCCCCTGCTCTTCCGTCAGACGGGCAAAACCCTTGAAGCCGCCTTTTTTCAGATGAATCAGCAGCAGCGAAATGCTGGCCGGGGTGATGCCCGAGATGCGCGCCGCCTGGCCCAGGGTTTCCGGGCGGTGCTTGGCCAGCTTCTGCCGGGCCTCGAACGACAGCGCCGTGACCTGCGCATAGTCCAGCTCGGCGGGCAGCTTCAGGTGTTCGTGGTGCGCGGCGCGCTCCACCTCGTCTTTCTGGCGCTCGATGTAGCCCGAGTACTTGGCGGCAATCTCCACCTGCTCCACCACCGGATCGTGCAGCTCGCCGAGTGTTTCACGTGAAACCATCGGGCGGGTGTCTTCATCACCGGGTTGGGCGACCGGGTGGAACTTGCCGCCGTCCATGCCCAGCAGATCGGCGTGGCCCACACCGGGGCGGCGCAGCAAGTCAAACAGGTTGTGCTCGTGCTCGATGGCCTTGCCCAGCACCCGCTCGCTCTCGGCCACAGGCAGGCAACGCGGGTTGACCCAGGTCGATTTGAGGCGCTCGGTTTCCCGCGCCACCGCGTCGCGCTTGCGGCTGAAGGCGTTCCAGCGCGCGTCGTCCACCAGGCCCAGCTGGCGCCCGGCTTCGGTCAGGCGCATGTCGGCGTTGTCCTCGCGCAGCTGCAGGCGGAACTCGGCCCGGCTGGTGAACATGCGGTAAGGCTCGGTCACGCCCTGGGTCACCAGGTCGTCGACCAGCACGCCCAGGTAGGCCTGGTCGCGCTTGGGCAGCCAGGCGCCACCAAAATCGTCGGCTCTGCCGGCGAGGCCCCGGCACTGCAACGCGGCATTGATACCGGCAAACAGCCCCTGGGCCGCCGCCTCTTCGTAGCCGGTGGTGCCGTTGATCTGGCCGGCGAAGAACAGGCCCTGAATCTGCTTGGTCTCGAAGCTGTTCCTGAGCGAGCGCGGGTCGAAATAGTCGTATTCGATGGCGTAGCCCGGGCGCAGGATGTGGGCGTTTTCCAGCCCGGGCATGCTGCGCACCAGCGCGTACTGGATGTCGAACGGCAGGCTGGTGCTGATGCCGTTGGGGTAGACCTCGTGCGTGGTCAGGCCCTCGGGCTCCAGGAAAATCTGGTGGCTGTCCTTGTCGGCAAAGCGGTTGATCTTGTCTTCCACGCTCGGGCAGTAGCGCGGGCCCACGCCCTCGATCTGGCCGGTGAACATGGGGCTGCGGTCGAAGCCGGAGCGGATGATGTCGTGCGTGCGGGCGTTGGTGTGGGTGATCCAGCACGGCACCTGCTGCGGGTGTGGCACCGACCGCCCCATGAAGCTGAACACCGGCACCGGCTGGTCCGCGTTCATGCCACCGGGCACACCGTCGCCGGGCTGCTCCTGGCACCTGGCGTAGTCGATGGTCCGGCCGTCCAGGCGCGGCGGCGTGCCGGTTTTCAGGCGGGCTTGCGGCAGCTTCAACTCTTTCAGCCGCGCACTCAGCGACACGGCGGGCGGGTCGCCCGCGCGCCCGGCCGCGTAGTTGTTCAGGCCGACG
>PNMN01000368.1 GCA_013823655.1 Comamonadaceae bacterium
TCAAAGGGCATTAGTTCCTTCGACCGATGGCGGCGCCGCGTGCCATCGCTCTTTCAGAGTCGGCGCGCCAGCCCCTTCGAAGGATGTTCAAGTCGTGCCGCAAGCGGCACAGTCGAACCCAGCCACCGGGGTGTTTGCGCCCCCAGCGCCTGCAACCGATTACGCACGCGCTGCAGCTCATTTTTAACGGAGAGCACAGTATGAACAACCGAACCAGCGCCCAGTCGAAACCGATCTGGTCGCCCAACGTGACCGAATGGCGCCCCGAGGACCCGGTTTTTTGGAACAGCCGCAAGTGGCTGGCGATCCGCACCCTGATCATCGCCTTCTTGGCGCTGCACTTGGCGTTTGCGGTCTGGTTTACCTGGAGCGCGCTGGTGGTGCGCCTGCCGGGCTTGGGCTTTCAGCTCACCGTCGATCAGCGCTTCTGGCTGCCGGCGATGGCGCTGCTCATGGGCGCGGTGGCGCGCTTTCCGCACACCTTTTTGGTGCTCAAGATCGGCGGCATGTGGACCACCTTCATCTTCACGCTGGCGCTGCTGATCCCGATCTTTGGCATCGGGCACGTGGTGCAAGACCCGACCACACCGTTCTGGGTGCTGCTGTTCTGGGCCGGTGTCGCGGGGCTGTGTGCCGGTGGGCAGATCTCTTCTACCGCGGCCAACATCAGCCTGTGGTTTCCCAAGCGCATCGGCGGCTCGGCGCTGGGCTTCACCATCGGCTTTGGCAACCTGGGGGCCTCGACGGCGCAGTTCTTGGTGCCCGCCGCCATCGGCGTGGGGCTGTTTGGCGCCATTGCCGGCGACTCGATGATGTTCAGGGTGCTCAACCCAGCGACGCTCGAGGTGGTGCGCGAGGTTCTGATGTACCCACAAAACGCGGCCTACATCTGGCTCATCCCGACCCTGATCATGGCCGTGCTGGTGCTGTTTGGCATGAAGAACCACCCGGCGCGCGGCGACTTCATGGAGCAGATGCAGATCGTCAAGCTCAAGCACACTTGGGTGCAGACCATCCTCTACACCTTCACCTTCGGCACCTTTTCGGGCTTTGTCGCCTCGACGCCGCTGCTGATCCGCGAAGTGTTCCACGGCCTGCCCAACGCCCCCGACCCCCTCGCCTACGCTTGGATCGGGCCGCTGGTGGGGGCGCTGATTCGGCCCCTCGGCGGCATCTTCTCCGACAAGTTTGGCGGCTCGAACATGACCATGCTGGTGTTCGCGATCATGGCCAGCTCGGCCATCGGCCTGACCTTCCTCACCGCACCGACTTCATCCGAGCAGTTCACCCTGTTCTTCATCGTGCTGCTGGGCATCTTCTTGGGTGCTGGCATCGGCAACGCCAGCGTGTTCAAGCAGATCGTGATGATCTTCGAGCCCAAGCAAGCCAGCCCGGTGCTGGGCTTTACGGCGGCGATGGCGGTGTTGCTGCTGGGCTTTTTTGTGCCGATCCTGTTTGGTCGCTCGTTTGCCATGACCGGCAGCCCCAATGCCGCGCTCTATTTCTTCGCCTTCCTGTACTTCGTGGGCATCGCGCTCAACTACTGGTACTACTGGCGCAAAGGCGCCGAGAAGCCCTGCTGATCCCGCCCAAGCCACCTTTCACACTGGAGACCCAG
>PNMN01000369.1 GCA_013823655.1 Comamonadaceae bacterium
GATGGTCAGCAGGTCGCACCCGGCCAGGGCGGTGATCTGGCCCACGTTGCGGAAGCTCGCGCCCATCACCTCGGTGGCGATGCCGTGCTTCTTGTAGAAGTGGTAGATGCGCCGCACCGACTGCACGCCCGGGTCGTTGGCACCGGCCATCGCGCTTCGTCCCAGTTCGCTCCCGCGCTCTTCTTGTACCAGTCGTAGATGCGGCCCACGAACGGCGAAATCAGCTGCACCTTCGCCTGCCCGCAGGCCACCGCCTGGGCAAACGAAAACAGCAAGGTCAGGTTGGTGTGGATGCCGTCGCGCTCCAGCCGGGCGGCGGCCTGGATACCCTCCCAGGTCGAAGCGATCTTGATCAGCACGCGGTCCACGTGCACGCCTTCGCCCTGGTACAGGTCGATGATGCGGCGCGCGCGCGTCACGGTGGCTTCGGTGTCGAAACTCAGGCGCGCGTCCACCTCGGTGGAGACGCGGCCCGGAATGTGTTTCAGGATCTCGATGCCAAACGACACCAGCAGACGGTTCATCACCTCGTCCGGGCCCTGCGCGCCGTATCGGGCCACCGCATCCTTCAACAGATGGGCGTATTCGGACTTCTGCACCGCCTTCAGGATCAGCGACGGGTTGGTGGTCGCGTCGCGGGGTGCAAAAGCCGCGATCTGGTTGAAATCCCCGGTGTCGGCGACCACGGTGGTGTGCTGTTTGAGTGCGTCAAGCTGGTTCATGGGTCGATTATCGGGCGTGAAGGTTGCACGATGGTTTCACGATGGTTCGTAACTCAATTACCATTGGTCTATGCTCGACCGCATCAAAGCCTCCCTGCCCTCGCTCGCTCCCGCCGAACAACGGGTGGGCAAACTCGTGCTGCTCGACCCGCGCACTTTCGCCAGCCTGCCGGTGTCCGAACTGGCCGAGCGCGCCCACGTGAGCAAACCCACCGTGATCCGGTTTTGCCGCAGCATGGGCTACGACGGCCTGTCCGACTTCAAGCTCAAGCTGGCCGGCACGGTGAGCGAAGGCGTGCCCTTCATCCACCGCAGCGTGGACGTGGACGACAAGGTGGGCGACGTGCTGGTCAAGGTGATCGACAACACCGTGGCGGCGTTCCTGAAGTACCGCAACGATGCGTCCACGCACTCGATTGAAAAGGCGGTGGACGCGCTGCTGGCGACCTACAAGAACCGGGGCCGCATCGAGTTCTACGGCGCCGGCAATTCCGGCATCGTGGCGCAGGACGCGCAGCACAAGTTCTTCCGCCTGGGCATCAACGCCATCGCCTACAGCGACGGCCACATGCAGGTGATGAGCGCCTCGCTGCTGGGCCCGGGCGACTGCCTGGTGATCGTCTCCAACTCGGGCCGCACGCGCGACCTGATGGACGCGGCCGACATCGCGCGCAAACACGGCGCCACGGTGATCACCATCACCACCAGCGGCTCGCCGCTGGCCACCGCCGGTCACATCCACCTCTCGGCCGACCACCCCGAAGGCTATGACCGCTACAGCCCCATGACCTCGCGCCTGATGCACCTGATGGTGATCGACGTGGTGGCCACCTGCCTGGCGCTGCGCATCGGCGGCAGCAAGCTGCAGCCGCTGCTGAGGGAGATGAAGAACAA
>PNMN01000370.1 GCA_013823655.1 Comamonadaceae bacterium
TTAGGTTCAGTGTAGCGAGGTTCGTGTTCTGGCCCGATGCGCGCATCGCGCATGTGAGGCCCGTTCGTGCCTTGCGTCAAGTGGGGTGCGGCCGCGCCGACACAGGGCCGGGCCGCCGTGGCGGTGAACCACCGTTTTCAGGAAAATTTCAAACCGGTCTGTCGCACTTTCACAAGCCTTTTTCCGGGTGCCTCGCTAACATCACCGGCACCTGCAAACGCCCCGGAGACAAACCCCATGACCGTGATCACCACCATCGAAGACCTGCGCGTGCTGGCGAAAAAGCGCGTGCCGCGGATGTTCTACGACTACGCCGATTCCGGCTCGTGGACCGAAAGCACCTACCGCGCCAACAGCGACGATTTCCAGAAAATCAAGCTGCGCCAGCGTGTCGCGGTGAACATGGAGAACCGCAGCACCGCCACCCAGATGGTGGGCCAGGCGACGAAGATGCCGGTGTGCATCGCGCCCGTGGGGCTGACCGGCATGCAGAGCGCCGACGGCGAGATCAAGGCGGCGAAGGCGGCGGAGAAGTTCGGCATTCCGTTCACGCTCTCGACCATGAGCATCTGCTCCATTGAAGACATTGCGCAGAACACCACGGCGCCGTTCTGGTTCCAGCTCTACATGATGCGCGACCGCGAAGCCATGGCCCGCATGATCGAGCGCTGCAAGGTGGCCCAGTGCAGCGCGCTGGTGCTGACGCTGGACCTGCAGGTGATCGGCCAGCGCCACAAAGACCTGAAGAACGGCCTGACCGCACCACCGAAACCGACCATCGCCAACCTGATCAACCTCATGACCAAGCCGCGCTGGTGCCTGGGCATGGCGGGCACGAAGCGCCACAGCTTCGGCAACCTGGTGGGCCACGTGAAGGCGGTCACGAACATGAAGTCGCTCGCCTCGTGGACCAACGAACAGTTCGACCCCACGCTGTCGTGGGCCGACGTGGCCTGGGTCAAAAAGCAATGGGGCGGCAAGCTGATTTTGAAGGGCATCATGGACGTGGAAGACGCCCGGCTCGCGGTGCAGAGCGGGGCCGATGCCATCGTGGTGAGCAACCACGGCGGCCGCCAGCTGGACGGCGCGCCCAGCAGCATCGAAGCGCTGCCCGCCATCGTGGCGGCGGTGGGGAGCCAGATCGAGGTCTGGATGGACGGCGGCATCCGCAGCGGGCAGGATGTGCTGAAAGCCTGGGCGCTGGGCGCGCGCGGCACCATGATCGGCCGCGCCATGGTCTACGGCCTGGGCGCCATGGGCGAAGAAGGCGTGCTCAAAGCGCTGCAGATCATCCACAAGGAACTGGACATCACCATGGCCTTCTGCGGCCACACCAACATCCAGAACGTGGACCAGGGCATCCTGCTGCCCGGTACCTTTCCCACGGCCTGAGCGTCTTTCGCTCACTGAAGTACCTTCGCCCTGCGGGCTGCGGTGCGAACTGGCTTGGGGCGGCCCGGTGCTGCAAATGCGCGCCATGGCTGCTGCCAGCAAGGAGGGGCCACGCGGTGAACGGCAGGCAGGGCACGCGTGGGACAATGCCCACCCCGCCTTCATCGCCCATGCTCGGCGCGCCGAGCAGCCCGACAGCGCCCCACCACACCACCCACACA
>PNMN01000371.1 GCA_013823655.1 Comamonadaceae bacterium
CCGCTGGAGTTCGTGAAGACCGACGGTGAGCAGATCACCATCCCGCCCGACGTGCTGCAGCGCGGCGACAACCGCCGCCTGCTGGGCGAAGACCTGACGGCCGGCCAGCCCGCGCTGCGCTGCGGCCAGACCCTGGGCCCGGCCGCACTCGGTCTGATCGCCAGCCTGGGCCTGCCGCAGGTAGCCCGTGTTCCGGCGCATCCGGTGGCCTACTTCTCCACCGGCGACGAAATCCTCAGCCTGGGCGAAGCGCCGCGCGAAGGCGCCGTGTACGACAGCAACCGCTACACCGTCTTCGGCCTGCTCACGCGCCTGGGCGTGGAGGTGCTGGACATGGGTGTGGTCAAGGACGAACCCGCTGCGCTGGAAGCCGCCTTCCGAAAGGCCGCGCGCGAGGCCGACGCCATCATCACCAGCGGCGGCGTCAGCATGGGCGAAGCCGACCACACCAAGGCCATGATGAAACAGCTCGGCGACGTGGCCTTCTGGCGCATCGCCATGCGGCCGGGCCGACCGATGGCTGTAGGCCGAATTGTTGTCCCCCACGCTCCACCGCTGCGCGGGTCGCTGCCCCCCGAGGGGGCTGAGCCCGCCTTGGGGCGGCCCGGCGCCGGGCTCGCTGAGGACAGCAAATCAGCCGTCCTCTTCGGACTGCCCGGCAACCCGGTCGCGGTCATGGTGACTTTCCTCGCCTTCGTGCGCCCTGCCTGCAACGTTTGATGGGCTGCACCGACAGCGAACCGGTGCTGCTCAAAGCGCACAGCGCCGAAGCCCTGCGCAAGAAACCCGGCCGCACCGAATACCAGCGCGGCATCGTCAGCCGCGCGGCCGACGGCACGCTGCAGGCCCGCACCACCGGCAACCAGGGCTCGGGCGTGCTGCGCTCCATGGTCGAAGCCAACGGCCTGATCGTGCTGCACCACGGCCAGGGGAATGTGGCGGTGGGCGATGTGGTGGATGTGATGGTGTTTGACGGGGTGATCTGAGGCGCTGGTGCTGGGCGCTGCTACGACAGCTGTCGGCCAGGAGCGGTCGGATGGCCAAGTGGAAAGCAGTCAAAGTCAAGCCGCGACGCGCTTGCGCGTCGTCGCTTTTGGACGACCAGTTAAATTTCGCTCCACTTCCATGCGCAGCGCCGCATTAATACGGGACTGGTAGCCAGCACCTTGCGCCTTGAAGAACTCCAAAATGTCTGCATCCAAACGAACCGAGGTAAGGACTTTGGTCGGCGCGGCCTGCGGCCCACGTCCACGCTTCAGCACTGGCGCACCCAGCATGTCTTCAGTCCATGCAGGATTGTCTGGGTCGTTGACCTTAACCGAGGTTTTCTTTGGCAACTTGGCGGTAGTAGCGAGCTTCATGTTTTTCTGCCTTTCGCAGCGATATCACGTGAGACCCTTTCGGGCGTTCGGTGTAAACCATCACAACCACCTCTGCCTCCAGAAGACCGAAACAGACCAAGCGCTCTTCGCCGTAGTCTTGCCGTTTGTCCTCGCGGGTCACCGTGAAGTGGTCCCAGATCGCATCGCATCCAACGAAGTCAAGCCCGTGATTCTTGATGTTCAGCTTGCGCTTTGGTTCGTCCCATGTGAG
>PNMN01000372.1 GCA_013823655.1 Comamonadaceae bacterium
TGGATCTTGCCGTCGAGGAAAGTACCCGCCGTCAGCACCACGGTGCGGCTGCGGAAGCGGATGCCGACCTGCGTCACGGCACCCACCACGCGCTCGCCCGTCCCGTCAGATTCAACCATCAGGTCGTCCACCGCCTGCTGGAACAGCCACAGGTTCGGCTGGTTTTCCAGCATGCGGCGGATCGCCGCCTTGTACAAAATGCGGTCGGCCTGGGCGCGGGTGGCGCGCACCGCCGGGCCCTTGCTGCTGTTCAAGATGCGGAACTGGATGCCGCCCTCGTCGGTGGCCAGCGCCATCGCCCCGCCCAGCGCGTCCACCTCCTTCACCAGATGGCCCTTGCCGATGCCGCCGATGCTGGGGTTGCAGCTCATCTGACCCAGCGTCTCGATGTTGTGCGTCAGCAGCAGCGTTTTGCTGCCCATGCGCGCGGCGGCCAGCGCGGCCTCGGTGCCCGCGTGGCCACCGCCGACGACGATCACATCAAACTCTTGGGGGTACAACATGGTGAGAGCAACTCCAGAACACAAACGGGCGGCGCACCCCGGCAGCGGGCCATGTTTCACGTGAAACACATCCCGACCGGCCTGCCCCGACCGGTCGAAAGACGGTATTTTCCCACCAAGCCAGCTGGATCGGCGGCATGGCCCCGCAGGCCGGGTGTTCCGAAGGCTTGCGACACAATCGCGGCATGAACGCACCCACCCCCCTCCTCGTCTTCGCGGGCAGCACGCGCGCCCAGTCCTTCAACCGCCGACTGGCCAACGTGGCCACCGGCATCGGTCGCGAAGCCGGTGCCAGCGTCACCCACATCGAGCTGGCCGACTTCGACATCCCGCTCTACAACGCCGACCTCGAAGCCAAAGGCACACCGCGCGACGTGCTGCGCCTGAAAGAAATCTTCTTCGCCCACCCGGCCTGGGTCGTGGTCTCGCCCGAGTACAACGGCAGCTACACCGGTCTGCTCAAAAACACCATCGACTGGGTGTCCAGCCCCATCAAGAGCGACCCGGTCTGGGCCAGCGGCTCCAAGCCCTTTGCAGGCAAGGTGGTCGGCCTGCTGTCGGCCTCGCCCGGCGCGCTGGGCGGACTGCGCAGCCTGAGCCATCTCGCGCCGCTGCTGATGAACCTGCAGTGCTGGATGGCGCCCCGGCAGTTCGCCCTGCCCAAGGCGGGCGAGGCCTTCGCACCCGATGGCCAACTCTCGGCCGAAGCGGCACGCGAAAACGTTCGCGCGGTGGTCGAGCAGGTGCTGTGGGCCGCCCGCCGCTTCCAGGGCTGAACCGATTGGACTGCCGCCCCGGCTGCGCCGCCTGTTGCATCGCCCCCTCGATCAGCAGTCCCATGCCGGGTTTTCCCGATGGCAAACCGGCTGGCGTGCCGTGCCCGCACCTGGACCAAGCCCTGCGCTGCCGCCTGTTCGGCCTGCCCGAGCGGCCCGCAGTGTGCGGCTCACTGCCGCCCAGCCGTGAGATGTGTGGCGACACGCGCGAACATGCGCTGCATTTTTTAGAGCGCCTGGAGCAAGCCACACGCCCATGACAAAGGTCCATAGAACCTTTGCCGGGCCAAGGGCGTGGTCCCCCCTCAGGGGG
>PNMN01000373.1 GCA_013823655.1 Comamonadaceae bacterium
CTTTGACGACACCGCCACCGTGTTCGACTACCTGGACGGCGCCGCCGCCGGGCCGCCCCAAGGCGGCGCGCTCCCCTCGGGGGACGGCGATCGCGCAGCGAGCGCCAAGGGGCCAAGCTCCCAGGCCACGGTGGTGCTGCACGGCGACCTGGAGCCCGCGTTCCAGCGCTTCTGGCAGGACACCCAGGACCGCTACCGCCTGCTCAAGGGCGACACCGAGCGGCCGGCCCTGCCGCCCGAGTCGCTGTTCCTGGCCACCGAACAGTTCTACACCCGCGCCAACCAGCACGCGCAGTTGGCCATCAAACCCGTTCGCCCTGAGCTTGTGGAAGGGCTTGGCGAGGCTTCGACAGGCTCAGCCCGAACGGTTTTTGTGGCGTTCAACACCCTGCCCGACCTTTCGGTGGTGCGTGGCGCGGAAGACCCGCTCGCGCGCCTGCAAAACCACATCCGCAACACCGCGCACCGCGTGCTGCTGCTGGCCGAGAGCGATGGTCGGCGCGAGAGCCTGCTGGACTTCCTGCGCGCCAGCGGCCTGAACCCGCCGGCGTTTGACTCGCTGGCCGAGTTCCAGGCCAGCGCCGAGCAGGTGGGCATCGCCACCTCGATGCTCACGCTCGGTTTCAGCGCGCTGGAAGACGGCATCGACTTCGTCACCGAAACCGAACTCTTCGCCGCCGGACCGACCACACGGCGCAGGAAGAAGCAGGAACAGGTCAGCGACGTTGACGCGCTGATCAAGGACCTGAGCGAGCTCAACCTGGGCGATCCGGTGGTGCACAGCGCGCACGGCATCGGCCGCTACCGGGGCCTGGTGCACCTGGACATGGGCGACAAAAACCCCGACGGCACACCCGCGCTGATGGAGTTCCTGCACCTCGAATACGCCGACAAGGCGGTGCTCTACGTGCCGGTGAGCCAGTTGCAGCTGATCGGCCGCTACACCGGCGTCAGCGCCGACGAGGCGCCGCTGCACCGCCTGGGCAGCGGCCAGTGGGAAAAGGCCAGGCGCAAGGCCGCCGAGCAGGTGCGCGACGCCGCCGCCGAGCTGCTCAACATCTACGCCCGGCGCGCCGCGCGGCAAGGCCATGCGTTCCGCTTCTCGGCGCAGGACTACGAGGTCTTCGCCAACGACTTCGGCTTCGAGGAAACGGCCGACCAGAAGGCCGCCATCCACGCCGTGATCCAGGACATGATCAGCCCGCAACCGATGGACCGCCTGGTCTGCGGCGACGTCGGCTTTGGCAAGACCGAAGTCGCGCTGCGCGCCGCCTTCGTGGCCATCACCGGTGGCAAGCAGGTCGCCTTCCTGGCGCCCACCACGCTGCTGGCCGAACAGCACCACCAGACCCTGGTGGACCGCTTCGCCAAATGGCCGGTGAAGGTGGCCGAGATGAGCCGCTTCCGTTCGCAGAAAGAGATCACGGCGGCCATGAAGGGCATCAGCGACGGCAGCGTGGACATCGTGGTCGGCACCCACAAGCTGCTGAGTGAAAAAACGAAGTTCAAAGACCTCGGCCTGCTCATCATCGACGAGGAACACCGCTTCGGCGTGCGCCACAAAGAGGC
>PNMN01000374.1 GCA_013823655.1 Comamonadaceae bacterium
CCACATACGGCCCCGGCGAGTGTGCCCAACCCTGGGCAAGTTCGATTTCGCGCATGGACTTGTCAAGCAGCAGGAAGTCGCGCTTGGGCGGCCCCAGGGCTTTGAGGGTGTCCACGTCGTACTTGAGCGCGGCGATATGCACGTGGTGATGCGCCTTGTCGCGGTGAATAACCCACGCGGCGGCTGCATCCTGCATGCCGACACCGGCCAACGTGTGCTCAACGGCCAGCCGCGCTTGCTCGGCTGTGGGCGTCTCACCCGGCTGCCAGTTCACGACGACGTGATAAATGGGGTGATCGGCGGCGATGCCCTTGGCCCGGACGGCCTGCACCGTCGCGTCAAAAATGCTGGTGATCGCGCTCTGGTCGCGGGTTGGGTCTGTAACGCCGCGAGCCCTGAGCGCCGCCGTCACTCCGCCCTCCGACACACCCGCCCGCGCGGCGTACTCGATCAGCGCTTTGGCGTCGGCTGGCAGGTCTTGAGAGAGACTTTGAGCGCGCTCTTCGTCGGGCTCTGAAATGTAGTCAACGAGCGCCTGGGCGCTGCGGTAGCGTTTTCGTTGAGGTATGACGGCTGCAAGCATTTCTGGACTCCTTTTGCTAAGAGGCAAAGGGTTGCCGAGATATGTCCGTCTGGCTGCTGATGCGTATGTGTTTTCAACGTTAAAAGGATGTTAAAAGAAGCGTAAAAAAACATCGTAAGAACATGTAAACGATGTTGACAAGGCTGTGCAGCGGTGCTATGATGCGGCATCGTGGTTTAATATCCTTTGGAGGTGCAAATGATCGTTACTGTAGGCAACACCAAGGGCGGCGTCGGCAAAACGACTCTTGCCCTGCAGATCGCCATCACGCGGGCGCTGGCCGGGCGCGACGTGTGGCTGGTAGATGGGGATCGGCAGGGCACGGCGACGGCGGCGATTGCTGCGCGGGCTGAAGCTGGCCGACAGCCGGGGATTGCGTGCGCGCAGTACCCAGACGGCCCGACTCTGCGCGGGCAGGTGCAGCAGCAGCGCGACAAGTGGCAGGACATCATCATCGACGCGGGCGGCCGTGACTCGACTGCGCTACGGGCGGCGCTGGTCTTGTCGGATGTGCTGCTGGTGCCATTTGCGCCACGCTCTTTCGATGTGTGGGCGCTCGATGACATGGCAGCTTTGGTGGATGAAGCCCGGAGCGTGCGCGACGGCCTGCGCGCCTACGCTGTGATGAACCAGGCCGATCCCGGCGAGCATTCAGCCGACAACGCCGAGGCGGCGGCGGCTGTGGCCGAGGTCGCGCAGTTCGGCTACCTCAAGACGCCGCTCCGGCGGCGCAAGGCATTCAGCAACGCCAGCGGTGCGGGGCTGGCCGTCTCCGAGATGGCCCCGCGTGACGCAAAAGCAGTGGCCGAGATTGACAACCTCGTTTCACTGCTTTTTAACATCCAAAGAATCGTGTAAGGAGATTATTTAGCATGGCAATTCAGCGTAAACCCAAGGTCACGCCAGCACCCACGGCGGCTCAGGATGCCTTCATCCAGGGCGC
>PNMN01000375.1 GCA_013823655.1 Comamonadaceae bacterium
CAGCGGCACACCGCTGGCCGACAGCAGCGCTCTGGGCGCGAGCTGGACGCTCCGGGCCGGTTCCGTGCGGCTGGACACCCTGGCCGAGCTGCACAGCGGTGCGCTGACGCTGGAGGCCACGGCCCCAGGCGGCGATGTGGTGCTGGGTGAGAACGCCAGCATCGACGTCTCTGGGCGCAATGTTGCCTTTTTCGACCAGAGGCGCGGCACCTGGGGTGGCCAGGTGAATCTGAGCGCTGCGAACGGCAGCGTGCGGGTGGAAGACGACGCCGCCACACCGGCGCAGGCCCGCATCAACCTGGCGGGTGCGGCGGGTGCCGACGGCGGCACGCTGACGGTCAAGGCGGTGAATGGCCAGGTGGACCTGGGCGCGGCGCGGCTGCAGGGCCAGGCCAGCGCCGGGGCGAACGGCCAGCGCGGCGACGGCGCCCGGGTGCGCGTGGACGCGGGCGAGCTGCTGCGCTTCTCTGCGTTGAGTGCGGCGCTGGACAGCGGCGGGGTGGACGGCGAGATCAGCCTGCGCACGCGCAACACCGGCCTGGGCGTGGCCGCTGGCGACGTGGTGCAGGCGCACACCGTGAACCTGACGGCGGATGGCGGCGCCTTGACGGTGGCCGGTCGCGTGTCGGCCTCGGGCGAAGAGGCCGGCACCGTGGCGCTGCATGGCCGTTCGGTCACGCTGGCCAGCACGGCGCGGGTGCAGGCCCGCTCCAGCGCCCAGGGTGCCGAAGGCGGGCGGGTGGAAATCGGCGCCCTGACGCAGGCCAGCGAAGCGGCGGCGGGCGACCGCACGCGCAGCATCGACCTGCAGGCCGGTTCGGACATCGACGTGTCCGGTGGGGCTGGAGGCCTGGGCGGCACGGTGCACCTGCGCGCGCAGCGCCAGGGCAGCGGCGTGGCCGTGACGGCGCTGGACAGCACCATCACCGGCGCGCGCGAAGTGAACCTGGAAGCGGTGCGGGTCTACAACAAGACCGGCAACACGACGCTCAACGTCTCGACCACCGATTCGGCCACCACGCTGGGCCTGACCGCCATCAACAACCACAACACGGCCTACGCCGCGAACCACGCCACCATCAAGAGCGCTCTGGGCCAGACGGACAACACCGCCTTTCACATGCTCTCGGGCGTGGAAGTCCGCTCCAGCGGCGACATCACGCTGGGTGCGGACTGGAACATGCTCAACAGCGCCGCCGGTGGCGAAGCCGGTGTGCTGACCCTGCGCGCCGGCGGCAACCTGAACATCAACAACAACCTGTCAGACGGGTTCAGCCACGCCACGGCGTTTGCGAGCGGGACCACGCCCGCCACCCTGCAGGCCAGCACGGTTCGCGGCGGTCGGTCGTGGGCCTACAACCTGGTGGCCGGTGCCGACATGGCTTCGGCCAAGGTGCTGGCCACCCAGGCCAGCGAGACCAGCGGCGACGTGACCGTGGCGGCCGGCAAGCTGGTGCGCACCGGCACCGGCGACATCCGCATGGCGGCCGGGCGCGA
>PNMN01000376.1 GCA_013823655.1 Comamonadaceae bacterium
AAGCAGGTGCGCAAGAAGGTCGGCCTGATGGAGATGGTCAACGAGACCAACAACGAGTTCGCGGGCGACGATGCGCAGGAAATCTGGGTGTTGCCGTCCGAGTTTTACCTTGACCAGGAAGGCGTGAGCATCAATTCGCTCGAAGGCCGCCCACCCGTGGCCGACCCGGTGCACTACCACGAGTGGGACTACCAGATTCAGCTGGAGCGCCCGAGCTGGGTGACGGTGCTGGAGCGCCAGCCGCCGCTGGGCGAACAGGCGCTGATCGAACAGATCGAGAACGAGCACAAGCCGGTGATGTCGCGCCTGAAGTTCCTGATCGGCTCCATGATCCCGCAGGGCATGCAGCGCATCCGCCGGGTCGAAGACGGTGACGAGCTGGACATCAATGCGGCCGTTCGCGCCATGATCGACATCCGCATGGGCCAGCAGCCCGACACCCGCATCATGATGCGCAACCAGCGCAGCGAGCGTGACCTGGCGGTGATGGTGCTGCTGGACATGTCCGAGTCGTGCAACGACAAGGTGCGCGGGCAGGACTACAGCATCATGGACCTCGCGCGCGCCGCCACGGTGCTGCTGTCGGACGCGCTGGACCGCATTGGCGACCCCTTCGCACTGCACGGGTTTTGTTCCGACGGTCGGCACGATGTGCACTACCACCGTTTCAAGGACTTCGACCAGCCGTACAACGCGCTCGTCAAGGCCCGCCTGGCGGGCATGAAAGGCGCGTACTCGACCCGCATGGGTGCGGCCTTGCGGCACGCCGGGGCGGCGCTCAAGCTGCAGCCCAGGCGCAAAAAAGTGTTGTTCATCGTCACCGACGGCGAACCGGCCGACAACGATGTGCGCGACCCCCAGTACCTGCGCCTGGACACCCAGCGCGCGGTGCAGGAACTGGCGCGCGACGGCATCACCGTCTATGCCCTGAGCCTGGACCCGCACGCCGACCAGTACGTGGCGCGCATTTTCGGCACCAGGAACTTCACCGTCATCGACCATGTGGAGCGCCTGCCCGAAAAGCTGCCGATGCTCTACATGGGCCTGACCCGCTGAGGCCGCGTATGGACATCAGCCTGCGCGCCTTTGTATTCATTGACTCCTTGCAGCCGCAACTGGCGTCGTACCTGGCCACCTCGTCCCAGGGCTTTCTGCCGATACCGGGCGACGCCTGCCTGTGGGTCGAAGTGGCGCCGGGCATGGCGGTGCACCGGCTGTCGGACATCGCGCTCAAGCGCACCAATGTGCGCATGGGCGAGCAGGTGGTGGAGCGCTCGTTCGGCTCGATGGAAATCCATTACCGCAACCAGAGCGAGGTGCAGGAGGCCGGGCGCATCATGCTGGAGCAGCTCGGCGCCCAGGAGAGCGACCGCATGGCCTGCCGCATCGCCTGGAGCGAGGTCATCTGCGCCGTCACCCCCGACCACGCCACGCTGATCAACCGGCAACTGCGCAAGGGCTCGATGCTGCTGCCGGGCAAGAGCATGTTCATTCT
>PNMN01000377.1 GCA_013823655.1 Comamonadaceae bacterium
CGGGAAGACGTGGCCATCAGCACCACGTCGGGCCGCAGCGCCACGATCTGCTCGATGTTCGGGTCCAGCCCGCCCCCCACGCGCGGCAGCGTCTTCAGGCTCTCGGGCCAGTTGGTGTAGCGGTCCACACCCACCAGGCGCTGGCAGTGCCCCAGCTCGCACACCGTTTCGGCCAGCGAAGGCAGCAGGCTCACGATGCGCTGCGGCGGGCGCTCGAAGTTCACCACCACGCCGCGGTCGTCGGTGATCCGCAGCGCCGCCTGCACGGGCAGCGCCAGCAGCACGATCACCCCCAGCGCCAGTCGCCGAAGCATCGCCTTCATGAGTTGCCTTTCAGGGTCAGCGGCAGTCCGGCCGCCATCAGCGTCACGCGCTCGCAGGCCGCCGCCACCTGCTGGTTCAGTCGGCCCAGCGCGTCCACGAACTGACGCACCTCTTGGCCCATCGGGATCACGCCCAGGCCGATCTCGTTGCCCACCAGCACCAGCGGGCCGGGCGCGCTGGCGATGGCCGCGCACAGCGCATCGCCGGCCGCGACCACGGCGGATTCAGGGAGCGCGTTCGACGGAGCGACAGGCATCATCAGCTGGGTCAGCCACAGCGTCAGGCAGTCGATCACGATCAGCGTTCTTGCATCGCTGTGCTGCCGCACGGCATCGGCCAGCGCCAGCGGTTCTTCCACCGTCGTCATGCCTGGCACCCGCAACGCGCGGTCGGCCTGGTGGCGCGCGATGCGCTCGCGCATCTCGCCGTCCCAGGCCTGGCCGGTGGCGATCAGCACCGCGCGGTGCTGGGCCGATGCGTCGATCCACTGGCGCGCCAGCAGCTCCGCGCGGCGCGACTTGCCGCTGCGCTGGCCGCCCAGGATGAACTCGCTGCGGACCACCTCAACCATGGGCCACCATCCATTGCGTCACGATGCGGTGCATCTGCTCAACCCCGTCGGTCAGCGCCGCCGGGCCGGGTTGCAGGATGTCGGCCGACTTGATCTCGAACAGCTGGCCGGTTCTCACGGCAGGCACGTCCTGCCAGCCCGGTCGCGCGGCCACTTTCTCGGCGCGGAACTTCTTGCCGCACCAGGAGCCAATGATGATGTCCGGCGCGCGCGCCACGATCTCGGCGCCGTCAGCGATGATGCGGTGCTTGCCCAGCGACTGCAGCGCCAGCTCGGGAAACACGTCGTCACCGCCCGCGATCCCCAGCAGCTCCGACACCCAGCGGATGGCGCTGATGTGCGGCTCGTCCCACTCTTCAAAAAACACGCGCGGTCGGCGTTTGCCCGCAGCCACCAGCGCCGCCACCTCGGCACGGATGGCATCCAGCCGCTGGCGCATCACCGCGATGCGCGCCAGGCCATCCTCAGCGCAGCCCACCATGGCGGCCACCTGAAACAGCATGGAAAAAATCTCGTCCACGCTGCGCTGGTTGAACACCGTCACCTGCACCCCGGCGCGGATCAGCGCCGCCGCGATGTCGGCCTGCAGGTCCG
>PNMN01000378.1 GCA_013823655.1 Comamonadaceae bacterium
TCTTCACCGATTTCTGCCGCACCTTCTTCGAGAGCGACGACCTGGTGCTGCGCTTCCGCCCGAGCTTCTTCCCGTTCACCGAGCCCAGCGCCGAGATCGACATCCAGTTCCAGAGCGGTCCGCTGGCCGGTCGCTGGCTGGAGGTGGCCGGTTCCGGTCAGGTGCATCCGAACGTGGTGCGCAACATGGGGCTGGACCCGGAGCGCTACATCGGCTTTGCGTTCGGCATGGGGCCGGACCGCCTCACCATGTTGCGCTACGGCGTGAACGATCTGCGCCTGTTCTTTGACGGCGACATCCGCTTCCTGAGCCAATTTCGATGACCCCCCGCGCCGCTTCGCGTCACCCCCCAGGGGGCAACACCTGTGGCCTGGCAAAGCCAGTTCCACGGTGTTACTGACAGAACCCCTTGCAGTGCCTACGTACTGAGTGATTTCATGCAATTCCCCGAATCCTGGCTGCGTGCCTTCTGCAATCCGCCCCTGACCAGCCAGCAGCTGGCCGACACCCTGACCATGGCCGGTCTGGAGGTCGAAGAGCTGCGCCCGTTTGCGCCCGCTTTCACGGGCGTGGTGGTGGGCCAGATCCTGAGTGCCGAACAACACCCCAACGCCGACCGTCTGCGCGTGTGCCAGGTGGACGTCGGGCAGGGCGCACCGCTGAACATCGTCTGCGGCGCGCCCAATGCGCGGGTCGGCATCAAGATCCCGTGTGCCACCGTGGGGGCGCTGCTGCCGCCGGGCGAAGACGGCAAACCGTTTGCCATCAAGCTGGGCCAGCTGCGCGGCGTCGAGAGCCAGGGCATGCTGTGTTCGGCCAAAGAACTGCAGATCTCCGAAGAGAGCAACGGTCTGCTGGAGCTGGGCGACGACGCCGTGGTCGGCCGCAACATCCGTGAACAACTGGGGCTGGACGACATGCTGTTCACGCTCAAGCTCACGCCCAACCTGGCGCATGCCTTAAGCGTGCATGGCATCGCGCGCGAAGTCTCGGCCTTGACCGACACGCCGCTGCAGCACCCTGTGTATCCGAAGGTCGCCGTGCAGGTGCCCGACCGCCTGGCGGTGGATGTGCAGGCGCCCGACCTGTGTGGCCGCTTCAGCGGCCGCGTGGTGCGTGGGGTGAACACAAAAGCCAAGACGCCAGCCTGGATGGTCGAGCGCCTGGCGCGCTGCGGCCAGCGCAGCATTTCGCCGCTGGTGGACATCTCCAACTACGTGATGTTCGAGCTGGGACGCCCCTCGCACATCTTCGATCTCGACAAGATCCATGGCGGCCTGCAGGTGCGCTGGGGCCGCCCGGGCGAGCAGCTCAAGCTGCTCAACGGCAACACCGTCGCGGTGGACGCCGAAGTGGGTGTGATCGCCGACGATCAAGCGGTCGAGTCGCTGGCCGGCATCATGGGTGGCGATGCCACCGCCGTGTCCGACGACACGCAGAACATCTTCATCGAGGCCGCGTTCTGGTGGCCCAAGGCGAT
>PNMN01000379.1 GCA_013823655.1 Comamonadaceae bacterium
CACGAGCCGCCGCTGGGCATGAAGCTGCCCGCCATGTTGCTGGTCGTGATGTGCATCGTGGTCGGTCTGCTGCCCGCCGTCACCTTCGGGCCGCTGGTGCACGTGGCCGCCACCGCCCTGGTGGGCCAGCCCCTGCCCGACTATTACCTGGCCATCTGGCACGGCTTCAACCTGCCGCTGCTGATGAGCGCCATCGCGCTGGCGGTGGGTGTGGGCCTGTACCTGTGGCTGGCCAAAGGCAAACGGCTGCACCGCATCAATTCCGAAGACTGGTTCGGTGTCGCCACCGGGCGCGCCATTTTCGAGTGGCTGATCGATCACCTGTTTGGTCTTTCAGGCCGCATCACACGGCTGCTGGAGACCGGTTCGCTGCAACGCTATGTGGGCTGGCTGCTGCTGACCGCTCTGGTGCTGGGTGCGCTGCCGCTGTGGGGCAGCGGCATGGGCACCGGAGACCGGCCGCAGATGGCTGCCACTCCGCTGGCCTGGGCCATGTGGGGGCTGCTGCTGGTGACGTGCGCGGCCATCGTGCGCACCCACTACCAGCGCTTTGTGACGGTGGTGCTGGTGGGCGTGGTGGGCGTGGCCGCCTCCCTCACTTTCCTGGGCTTTTCTGCACCCGACCTGGCGCTGACCCAGCTGTCGGTGGACATCGTGTCCACCGTGCTGCTGCTCATGGGTCTGGCCCTGCTGCCCCAGACCAGCCCCAGGGAGACACCGGCGATGCGCAAGGGCCTGCACGCCGCGCTGGCGCTGGCCGGTGGCGCGGCCATGTCGGTCATCACCTGGCTGGTGCTGACGCGCGATCAGGAATCCATCTCGTGGTACTTCCTGGAGCAATCGCTGCCCAAAGGCGGTGGCTCCAACGTGGTCAACGTGATCCTGGTCGACTTCCGTGGTTACGACACCATGGGCGAGATCACGGTGCTGGGCATTGCCGCCATCGGCGTGCTCGCGCTCATGGACGGCATGCGCGCCCGCAAGCCGGGCATGGATACCGAAGGCCGCTTGTGGACCTTTGCGCAACAACCACTGCTGCTGCGGGTGGCCGCCTCGGTGGTGCTGCCGCTGGCGCTGGTGTTCAGCCTCTACATCTTCATGCGTGGGCACAACCTGCCGGGAGGCGGTTTCATCGCCGGTCTGATCACCGCGGTGGCGCTGGTGCTGCAGTTCATGTCGCTGGGGCAGGCTCGGGCCGAGCAACTGCTGCGCGCAGGTGGTGGGCGGCGCTTCGTGCGCTGGATCGGAGCCGGCCTGGGCATCGCTGGTCTGACCGGTGTCGGTGCCTTTGTGCTGGGCCGCCCGTTCCTCACCAGCGCTTTCGGCCATCCGCATGTGCCGCTGCTGGGTGAATTGCCGCTGGCCACGGCCGCGCTGTTCGACCTGGGGGTCTACCTCACCGTGGTGGGCAGTACCTTGCTGACGATCTCGGTGCTGGGCCAGGCTTCGCGCGAGGTGCCCAACGTCAAACTC
>PNMN01000380.1 GCA_013823655.1 Comamonadaceae bacterium
GCGCCCGACGAAGGTAATAACCGGGATGTCGTCTCGCACATTGACGTTGACGCGCACGCCACCCTCGACCGGGTCGCCGTCGCCATCGACGGCGTTGAAGGTGAAACCACCTTCGAGCAAGGCCTTGAGGTCTTCGCCAGACTCGCCGTGGGTTTGGGCGCGCAGCAACTCAAAACTGTAGCTGCCGTCGGCACCCACGGTCAGGCGAATGGCGGCGTTGGCAGGGGCACCCAGCGCGCCGTTGGCGAGTATGTACACCGTGGCGCTGGTGGCATTGGCAACCAACGTGACGCTGCCGCCAGTCCAGCTCACGCCGGTGACGCGACCAAAGCCGTCGGCGCCCCAACTGACGTTGTCCACAATGGTGCCGCTGGCGCTGGTGAGGCCGGTGCCGGTGGTTTCGCCGGAGCGGTCGTCGTCGGCATTGCCACCCTCAAGGCCGTCTTCGTCGAGTTCGATCAAGTCGGAACTCGGCACCATCGCCTCATCGCCTTCGTCCAGCACGGCCTCGGGCACGTCGTCCTGCACCGTGATGGCCAAGTTGATGGTCAGGTAGCCGCCCGTGCCGGCGGTGCCGATGAGGGCGATGGGGCTTAGGGACAACAGCTCTTCGACCGTGCCGGGGGTGGGGTGGTTGAGCGGGCCGACCACGGTGAGGGTGTAAGCGCCGTTGGGCTGCACGGTGAGCAGCACGGAAGGCGGGGTGGTGGCGCCGGGGGGGATGACTTGGCCGTTGGCGTCGAAGGCCAAGGTGCTGCCGCCGGGCGCGATGGCGATGAAGCCCAAACCCGGCACGCTGAAGCTGGTGAGCACGCCGCCCACGCCGGTGAGGAAGTTGCCGCTTCGCGATGCGCTCAGGCCGTCGTCGGTTTCGTCGTTGCCGTCCAGGCCCAGGGCGGATTCTTCTTCGAGTTCGAAGCTCAGGTCGATCGTGACCGGGGCCGGATCGCCCTCGATCTCGTCGGTGGTGTCGGCGGCGCCGAGGTTGAACTGGAACGCCAGCGGCTCAACCGGCTCGGCCACGCGCAGCAGGCGCACAAAGTCGCTGCCTTCGCCCGCACCGGCGGCCACGGCACCGGCGGCGGCGGGGTCGATTTGTTCGAGCAGGTCTAGGCCTTGCTCCAAAATCTGGACAATCTCGGCCACGGTGGTGGCTTGCACGGCGGCGTCGGCGGCTTGCGGGGTGGCGTCGGTGAGGGCCACGGTTTCATCGACGCGCAGGGCCTGGTTGGGGCCCATGGCCAGGGTCTGGCCGTCGGCGAGCAGCAGCTCGACCCGCGCCCCGTTCTGGGTGCGGATGACGTCGCCGCGCTGCACGACTTCGCCCACTTGCAGGGCCCGGGTGGTGCCATCGGCTTTGACGATGACGGCGTTGCCGGTGACGGCGGTGACGGTGGCTTGGGCCATGGTAGCGCTCCTGTTGGGTATGACGATGGGCGCAGCTTAAGGCTCGAGGC
>PNMN01000381.1 GCA_013823655.1 Comamonadaceae bacterium
CGTGACGGCGACCCGGTCGAGGGTGGGGTGCGCGTCAACGTCAACGTGCAAGACGACATCCCGGTGGCCGTGGCCGCAGGCTCGGTGACTGCCACCGTGGCCGAAAACGACATCCGCACCCCGCTTTCCACCGGCACCTCGCCCAACGACGGCAACGCCGATGGCTCGTTTACAGGCGACCCGGGCCAGAGCCGTGGTCCGGCCACCGTCAGCGGCTCGCTGGCCAGCTTGGTCAGCTTCGGCGCCGACGGCGCGGCAGCAGGCGGCGGGTTTGGCTTGTCCACTGACTTTGCAGGCCTGACGGCGCAAAACCTCACTTCAGCAGGCGCAGCCCTGATCTACTCGGTCAGCGGCAACACCCTGACCGCCACGGCCGGCACCGACAACACCGCACGCACCGTGTTCACGCTCGAAGTCCAGCCCAACGGCAGCTACACCTTGCGCCTGTTCGACCAGCTCGACCACCCGCCTGGCCAAGGCGCCAACAACTTGGCGCTCAACCTCTCGTCGGCCATCACCGCGACCGACGCCGACGGCGACCGCATCACCCTCAGCCGTGGCTTTACCGTCAACGTGACCGACGACGTGCCGCAGTTGGCTGGCAAATTCCCCTCGATGGGCTTGGTCGAAGAAGAAGCCCTGCACGGCGGCAACCGGGAAGGGCCAAACCTCGG
The DNA here is from genome assembly GCA_013823655.1 of Comamonadaceae bacterium. Lineage (GTDB taxonomy): Bacteria > Pseudomonadota > Gammaproteobacteria > Burkholderiales > Burkholderiaceae_C > Hydrogenophaga. Next base: position 675 of record PNMN01000381.1, read on the forward strand.
CGCAGTGGCCAGCGGCAGCGTCGCCGGCCAAGCCCAGTCTGGCGCCGACGACCCGCTGACCTTCAGCCTCAACCCGGTGCTGGGCGGGCTGCCCACGCTCAATTCCGCAGGCACTCCCGTCACTTACACCGTAACCGGCAACACCCTGACCGCTATGGCCGGCACCGGTGACACCGCGCGCACCGTATTCACGCTCCAGTTGCAGTCGAACGGCAGCTACACCTTCACCCTGAGCGCCCCGATCGACCACCCTGCTGGCGCTGGCGAAAACACGCGCACCCTCGACCTGTCGAGCGCCATCGTCGCCACCGACCGCGACGGCGACGCCCTCGTGCTCCGCAACGCCCTGTCGATCACGATCATCGACGACGTGCCACGGGTCGATTTGCGCGGCGCAGACAAGGTTGCAGAAGACGCCGCTGGCACCATCACGGGCACCTGGAGCGTGCAGATGGGGGCCGATCAACCCGGCACAGTAGAGGTCAGGCTCGGCGGACAGAGCCATGCCATCGGCGCCCCGATCACGGTCAATGTAGGCGACCAAGAGATCGGCACCCTGACCGTCAATGCCGGCGGAACGTGGAGCTTCGACCCCAACCCCAACCTGAACAATCCCAGCGGCATCGATTTCACCTTCCGCATTCGCGCCACCGACGCCGACAGCGACCGCGAGTCCGACAGCCACAAGATCACCGTCACCGACGGCCGCAACCCCAGCGCCGGTAAAGCGCAAACGCTGGCGCTGGACGAAGAAGCGCTGGGCAACGTCAACGCCACCGGT
>PNMN01000382.1 GCA_013823655.1 Comamonadaceae bacterium
AACTTGCCGGTGGAGCCAAACGAGGCGATCAGCTTGTGTCCGGTCTCTTTCTCGAACTCGGGCGCGATCTTGTTGAACGGCGCGGTGAAGTTGGCGGCCACGGCGACCGAGATCTCGTCGGCGCGCACCGTGGTGGTCGCCAGCAGCAGGCCGACGAAAAGGGAAGAGGCGAAGGTCTTGGGGGTCATGGCAGCACTCCTGTGGATGAAAAGAAAATTCAGTGGCGGGAAAACAGGTCACGCACCTTGCACAGCGCGGTGGTGACGTCAAAACGGGTATCGGGCAGGGCCTCGCCGACCAGCACCTTCTGCAGCGCGGCGCGCGGGTCGGTCTCGCCGGTCAGCAGCACCTGCGCGCCCCAGGTCTTCATGTGGCGCAGGAAGCCGTCGCCTGCGCTGCCCGCGATCAGCAGCTGCACGCCGTGCAGCGGGTGCGGTCCGGCGTCCTTGAAGTGGTGGGGCAGCTGTTCCTTGGTGAGCGCGATGCGCTGCGGCTCGGGCAGCGGCGCATCGGGTCGGCAATCGAACAGCAGCCACTCGCGGGTCTGGCCGGCGTGGCCGCTGACCTGGCTCCAGTCCTGGTGGGTGGCGATGGCGACTTTCATGGGGGGCTTTCAAATAAGGGGGGATCAGTCGGTGGACACCAGGAACACGCTGGTGGCCTTGAAGATGGCGGTCACCGGCTGGCCTTCGGCCAGCCCCAGGCGCTGCACGCTCTGGTTGGTGACCACGGCGGTCAGCACGTGGTGGCCGCCGGGCAGGTCCAGCGTCACCTCGGTGTTGACCGGGCCGTGGTGGATGGCCTGCACCAGACCCTGGAAGCGGTTGCGTGCCGAGACGCGTGTGCCCTCCTCACCCACCATCAGCACGATGGACGAGGCCTTGACGAAGGCCATCACCTCGCGGCCCTCGGCCAGGCCCAGGTTCTGCACCGATTCGTTGGTGACGATGGCGACCAGCGCCAGCGATGGCCCCAGGCGCAGCGTGACCTCGCTTTCCACCGGGTCGGAACGGATCGCGATGATCGGGCCACCGAACTGGTTGCGGGCGCTGGTTTTCATGGAGAGCTTCCTCAGGACCTGCCGGAACTCGGCGACGTCGGGGGCACCGGCCTGGGTGAGCCGTTCGCTCAGGCGCTCGAGCGCGGCCTGCGATTCCTGCTCCAGCGCGCGGTAGAAGGCGATCAGGCGGCGGCCGAAGTCGGTGAGTTCGCTGCCGCCGCCGTGGCGCCCGCCGGTGGCGCGCAGCACCAGCGGCTCGGGCGCGACGTTGTTCATGTCGTCCACCGCGTCCCAGGCGGCCTTGTAGGCCATGGGCACGGCCTTGGCCGCCTGTAGGATGGAACCGTGCTGGGCGATGGCTTCGAGCAGACGGATGCGCTTGTCGCCCAGGAAGCTGCCCATGGCGGTGTCGATCAGCAGCTTGCCCGTCAGGCCCGGCGTCGTGCTCA
>PNMN01000383.1 GCA_013823655.1 Comamonadaceae bacterium
CCGACTGCGCCCAGCGCCACCTGGGTCTGCAGGTGCCCACCTGGCCGCTGCACACCTGGGGCCTGCGCGTGCAGGAAAGCGCGCTCACGCGGCACAGCCAGCGCCACAGCACACACGACAGCCACAGCCTGCAGCCCGGGGTGCGCCGCGCTGCCACGGGCGAGCGCCGTGCGGTGGCCGCCCAACCACTCTGGAGTTGAAGACGATGTACACCGCCAAAGGCACCCTCGACCGGGACGACCAGTTGCGCAAATACAGCCCGCTGGTGCGGCGTCTGGCCCACCACATGATCGCCAAGCTGCCGCCCAGCGTGGAAATCGACGACCTGATCCAGGTCGGCATGATCGGCCTGACCGAAGCCATCTCGCGCTTCGAGCCCTCGCAGGGCGTGCAGTTCGAGACCTTTGCCAGCCAGCGCATCCGCGGCGCCATGATCGACGAACTGCGCGAAGGCGACTGGATGAGCCGCGGCTCGCGCAAGAGCCAGAAAGACATTGAAGGTGCGGTGCACCGCCTGCAGCAGAAGCTGCACCGCGCACCGCTGGAGAGCGAGATCGCGAAAGAACTGGGCATGACCCTGCCCGACTACCAGCACCTGCTGGCCAAGGTGCGCGGCACCCAGCTGGTGTACCTGGAAGACATCAGCGGCCACGGCGACGACGAGGACGGCTTCCTGGACCGCAACCTGGGCGAGACCGACGCCGAACCCTCCGCCGTGCTGCAGGACCAGCGCATGCGCACCGCCCTGGTGGCCGCCATCAAGGTGCTGCCCGAGCGCGAACAGCAGATCATGAGCATGTACTACGAGCACGACATGAACCTGAAGGAAATCGCCGCCGTGCTCGGCGTGACCGAGTCGCGCATCTGCCAGCTGCACAGCCAGTCCATCGCCCGCCTGCGCGCCAAGCTGCGCGAACACTGAGGATGTCCATGACCCCGCAACCGCCCGTTCCATCCAGCGCCCCAGAGCCTGACATCAACGGGCCGTTGCAGCGCAAGGAAGCCCTGTTCGAAAAGGCCGCGACCACCGCCTACGAAGCGGTGCTGGCCATCACCCGGCAGCAGGAAGCCGAGGCCCGCAACCACATCGACGCGCTGCGCCTGTTCCGCTCCATCCTCTCCACCGGTGAAGCCCACCAGCCCGTGGCCACCGGCATCGAAGGGGCTTCGCCGCTGAGCCTGCAGCGCATGCGCTGCGCGGTGGACGCGATCCAGGCCTCGCAAGACATCATCGCCCAGTGGATCGAGGGCAACACCCGGGCCTTGTCCGCAGCAACCGAGCTCGATGCGCAGGGCTGGCAGCGCCTGATCGACCGCGCCCTGCCGGGCGCCTGGAACTTCGAGACCGACCTGCTGCTGGTCTATGGCCGCTACCAACCGGGCCTGGTGGATGCCCTGCGCGAGCGCGGCCAGCAGCGCGTGCTGTTCATCGTGCACCCCGACGAC
>PNMN01000384.1 GCA_013823655.1 Comamonadaceae bacterium
GCTGACGCAGCCGCACCGTTTGCTGCTGCGCCTGAGCTGGCCGGGTCAGGCACTCGGCAGCGACTGCGATGGTCTGATGTGCATGGATGCCGACGGCCTGATCACCGGCACCAACCGCACAGCGGCGCACATGCTTGGGCTGCTGCCTGGATCGCCCCGACCACATGGCAACGATGTGTTTGCGGTGGCCTGCGAAACCCTGTTCGACGCCGCGACGGCACACTCCGACGCCACCGAGGTGCCGCTGTGGTCGGGCTTGCGGATGCAGCTTCTGGCCAGACTGAACAACGGCTTTGCAACATTCCCGACCTCCCGCTCGACCCGAGGCGGCCCCCTGCCACTCAAGGATCTGCAAGAAGTGATGATTCGCAAGGCGGTGGAGGACGCACGCGGCAACGTGATGGAAGCAGCGCGCGTGCTGGGCATCAGCCGCGCCACGGTCTACCGCAAACTGCAGAGGCGCAGCTCGGTCGACCAAGCTCAGGAAGGCGCCGATCCCGGTTGAACTTCACTGACATCGGGTCGGCGCCAAAGGGTCCGGAGTTCATGCGTTCAGCCCCGCGAACGACCGGGGTGTCGCCCATGACCGATCCGGCGCGGGCCGAGCGTTGCCGGCACGGAATCGGGCAATCACGTGCAGGCCATCGGTGTCGAGCATGTCCAGCATGCGGCCTTTCACCGCGATGCAGCCACGCACCGACAAGGCGGCGAAGGCACGGCTGACCGTCTCGGGTGCGATGCCCAGCAACCTGCCGATGTCACGGCGGTTGACCGTCAGTTTTATCTGGCGCAAAGAATGACCGCTCATCGCCATGCGCTGGGCCCAATGCAGTAAAAAACGCGCCAGCCGAGCCTCGGCCGGAACCGCAGCACGCACACCGGCCAATTCCTCGAAGCCTGCCTGCTGCAGACTCAGCGCCTGGTGCAGTGCGCGGTCCAGCGCAGGCCTGCTGCGAAGCCGGTTGAACAGATCGGCCAGGGGCACGACGCCGACGCTGGCCGCTTCCAGAGCAAAAGCCGACGACGTGTAGCGACCCAGGCCGACCGCTGCATAACCCAGCACGTCGCCGCGCCGAGCGAAGCCCAGCACCTGCTCGCCACCGTCGGCGTCGGTGCGGCAGCACTTGAAGGTGCCCGCGCGCACGACATAAATGGCGTCGGCCGCTGCGCCTTCGTGGAACAAGGCGGTCCGGGGTGGCAATCGGCGCAGCGGTACGTCGCGTTCGGATTCGCTCTCGGTCTGGATGTCTGGAGCGCCGAGCAGGGCGAGCAGATCAAGCATGCTGCCCTTGTCCGGATCAACCGACAGGGGTCGCGCATCTGGTGGTGGTGGTGCAGTGCTCACTGGAATACCTTCGCCCTGCGGGCTGCGGTGCGAGCTGGCTTGGGAGCGGCCCGGCGCGGCGCTCACTGGAATACCTTCGCCCTGCGGGCTGCGGTG
>PNMN01000385.1 GCA_013823655.1 Comamonadaceae bacterium
GGGGCTGGACATCGCCTTGGGCGTCGGCGGCCTGCCGCGCGGCCGGGTGGTTGAAATCTACGGCCCGGAATCGTCGGGCAAAACCACCCTGACCCTGCAGGTGATCGCCGAGATGCAGAAGCTGGCTGGCACCTGCGCCTTTGTGGACGCCGAACACGCGCTGGACATCCAGTACGCGCAGAAACTGGGCGTGAACCTGCAGGACCTGCTGATCTCCCAGCCCGACACCGGCGAGCAGGCGCTCGAAATCGTCGACTCGCTGGTGCGTTCCGGCGCGGTCGATCTGATCGTGGTGGACTCGGTGGCTGCGCTCACGCCCAAGGCCGAACTCGAAGGCGAGATGGGCGACAGCCTGCCCGGCCTGCAGGCCCGCCTGATGAGCCAGGCGCTGCGCAAGCTCACCGCGCACATCAAGAAGACCAACTGCATGGTCATCTTCATCAACCAGATCCGCATGAAGATCGGCGTCATGTTCGGCAGCCCCGAAACCACCACCGGCGGCAACGCGCTCAAGTTCTACGCCTCGGTGCGGCTGGACATCCGCCGCACCGGCACCATCAAGAAGGGCGAAGACGCGATCGGCAACGAAACCAAGGTCAAGGTGGTGAAGAACAAGGTCTCGCCGCCGTTCAAGACCGCCGAGTTCGACATCCTGTTCGGCGAAGGCATCAGCCGCGAGGGTGAAATCCTCGACCTGGGCGTGCTCAACAAGGTGATCGAGAAGTCCGGCGCCTGGTACGCCTACAACGGCGAGAAGATCGGCCAGGGCCGCGACAATGCGCGCGAATTCCTGCGTGAAAACCCCGAACTGCGTGTCGAGATCGAGAACAAGGTGCGCACCGAGCTGGCTGTGCCGCTGCTGCCGGTGGACGACACCGCTGCACCCGCCAAGACCGGCAAGGCCGCCAAAGCCGCAGCACTGGGCGAGTGAAGGGGCTGGTGCCAGGCGCTCCAGGGGCAGAGATCGACCAGCATGGCGTTTGACCAGATATCTCTCAAGGGCCGCGCCCTGCGCCTGCTGGCGGGCCGTGAGCATTCGCGCGCCGAGCTCGAACGCAAGCTCAAGGCCCACGAAACCGAGCCGGGCGAGCTGAACCGCGTGCTCGACGAGCTGCACGCCAAAGGCTTCATCAACGAACAGCGCGTGCTCGAATCCGTGGTGCACCGGCGCGCTGCCCGCCTGGGCGCGGCCCGCGTGCGCCAGGAACTGCAGGCCAAAGGGCTGGACCCCGCTGCGGTGGCCGAAGCGGTGGCCCAGCTGCAGGGCACCGAGGTGGAGCGGGCGCGTGAAGTCTGGCGCAAGAAGTTCGGCACACCCGCAGCCGATGCCGCCGGGCGCGGCAAGCAGATCCGTTTTCTGGCTTCGCGCGGCTTTGGCGACGCCGCCATCCGGCGCGTGCTGAGCGGGGAAGAGACCGGTTGAACCTGG
>PNMN01000386.1 GCA_013823655.1 Comamonadaceae bacterium
AGCGCGGTGTGGCAAGAGCCGTATTTCTCGGGCATGCCCAAGCGCTGGCGCACGGCGATGTTGCCGGTGTCGAAGGCGCGCACGCTGAAGCCGTTTTTTTCGAGGTAAGTGATCCAGTCGTCGCAGCAGCCGCAATGGGGGTCTTTCCAGACCTCCATCACGGGCAGGGGGCGGCGCGCTTGCGCCAGCGCAAGGGGGGCGGACAAGGCCAGCAAGGTGGTGGCAGCGAGCCCGCTCAGGGCGGTGGCGCTGCGCAGTAGGGTGCGTCGTTGCATGGTGGGTGTGGTTTGAGTCAAGGGAGCGCCGGGTTTGATGCCCGGCACAGGCCGCAAGTTCAGTGCCGATGCACCGGGGCGGCCGGTGCGGGTGTTGCCGGTGTTGCCGGACTGGGCGGTGGCGCTGCGCCGTGGGCTCCGTGGGCTCCTCCTCCGTGGCCTCCCTGCGCCCCTCTACGGACTTCTCCGTGGGCAGCTTGGGGCGGGCTGGGTGGGCGCACCGCCTCGGGTACCGGCCCCCGGTATTCAAAGGCCACGCTGCCGCTCGGGAAGGCGTAGGGGCCGGGGTCGCGGTAGTCGTTGGGCGGCTGGTTGGCGCGCACCTTGAGCACGGTCAGCATCCCGCCCATGCCGATCGGGCCGAACTGGCCTTGGCCGGCCATCATGGGCAGGGTGTTGGGGGGCAGTTCCATCGGCATCTGCTTCATGTCGTACATGCCGCGCTCGCCCATGACCATGAAGTCGGGCGCCAGGCCCTGGATTTTGCCGACCAGCCCGCGGTGATCGACCCCGATCATGGTCGGCACCTCGTGCCCCATCGGCCCCATGGTGTGGTGGCTTTTGTGGCAGTGTACGGCCCAGTCGCCGGGCTCGTCGGCGATGAACTCGATCTGGCGCATTTGGCCGACGGCCAAGTCCACCGTCACCTCGGGCCAGCGCGCGCTCCTCGGTACCGGGCCGCCGTCGGTGCCGGTGACTTCGAACTCGACCCCGTGTACGTGGATGGGGTGGTTGGTCATGGTCAGGTTGCCCATGCGGATGCGCACCCGGTCGCCCAGGCGCGCCACCAGCGGGTCGGTGCCCGGGAAGACGCGGCTGTTCAAAGCCCAGGTGTTGAAGTCGAGCATGGTGGCGACGGTGGGCGTTTTGGCACCGGGTTCGACGTCGAAGGCGTTGAGCAAGAAGCAGTAGTCGCGCTGCACCGCATCGATCTGTGGGTGCCGGCCGCGCGCATCGAGCTTGGGGTGCGTGACCCAAAAGCCCATCATGCCCATGGCGAGCTGCACCATTTCGTCGGCGTGCGGGTGGTACATGAAGGTGCCCGGGCGGCGCGCTTGGAACTCATAGACGAAGGTTTTGCCAGCCCCGATCGAGGGCTGGTTGATGCCCGCCACCCCGTCCATGCCCGAAGGCAGGCGCTGGCC
>PNMN01000387.1 GCA_013823655.1 Comamonadaceae bacterium
GGGTTCCACCACGGGTCGTAGTGGATCACGGTGTCGGCCTGCGGCAGGTTTAGGCCCACGCCGCCGGCTTTGAGGCTGATGAGAAACAGCGGCACTTCTCCGCTGGTGAAGCGCTCGATGATCTGGTCGCGCTTTTGGCTCTGGCCGGTGAGTTTGGCCCATGGAAGGCCACGCTTTTTCAGCTCGACCTCGATCAGGCTGAGCATGCTGGTGAACTGGGAGAACAGCAGCACACGCCGCCCTTCGGCCAGCATCTCGGGCAGCAGCTCCATCAGGTGTTCGAGCTTGGCGGAGTGTTTGACTTTTCGGGCGGCATCGAGCTTGAGCAGTTGCGGGTCGCAGCAGACCTGGCGCAGCTTGAGCAAGGCGTCCAGGATGGTGATCTGTGATTTCGCCAGGCCCTTGCTGTCGAGCGCCTCGCGCACGGTTTTTTCCATGCTCAGGCGAATCGTTTCGTACAGGTCGGCCTGCCTGCCACTCAGTTCCACCCGCGCCACGGTTTCCACTTTGGGCGGCAGTTCGTGCGCCACCAGCGCCTTGGTGCGGCGCAGCATGAAGGGCGTGATGCGGGCGCGCAGTTGCGCCATGCGTTCGGTATTGCCCTGACGCTCGATGGGGTTGCGAAACAGCTCTTTGAAACGCTGTTGCCCACCCAGAAAACCGGGCATGAGAAAGTGAAACAGGCTCCAGATCTCGCCCAGGTGGTTTTCCATCGGTGTGCCCGAGAGGCACAGGCGATGGCGCGTGACCAGCTCACACGCCACCTGCGCGGCGTGGGTGCTGGCGTTTTTGATGTTTTGCGCTTCGTCCAGCACCACCAGATGCCACTGGGCTTGCAGCCAGCGTTCACGGTCGCGCTGCAGCAGCGAATACGGCGCGATCACCACATCGTGCCCCGCCAGTGAGGCGGCTTTTTCATGCCGCTCCTGGCCATGCAGCACCAGGCAGCGCAGGTCGGGGCAAAACCGCCCGGCCTCGCGTTGCCAGTTGCCCAGCAGGCTCACCGGCGCAATGATGAGCGCCGGGCGGTCCAGTCTGCCGACGTCTTTTTCCACCTGGATGTGGGCCAGGGTTTGCAGCGTTTTGCCCAGCCCCATGTCGTCGGCCAGAATGCCGGCGAGCGCGCTTTCGCGCAAGAACTGCAACCAGTTCAGGCCCTGCTGCTGGTAGGGGCGCAGGCTGGCTTGCACGCTGGCTGGCAGCGCCACCACCGGCAGGCTTTGCTGGCCCTGCATGCGCTGCACCAGGGCGCGCAGGCTTTGCGCCCCCTGCCACACCACACCCTCGCCCAAGGCGGCGCTGGTGCGCAGGGCTTCCATGCGCGAGAGCTTGAGGTGGTCGGTGTTGAAGTCGAGCGCCCGGTCCCCGACCAGTTCCAGCAAGGCGCCCAGCCAGGGCCGCAGCGCCTGGCTGGGCAG
>PNMN01000388.1 GCA_013823655.1 Comamonadaceae bacterium
AAGCCATTCTCAGCCCCACGCCAAACCCTGCCCCTTCCCGCAGCAGCCGCCGAACCGGCTTTGCCGGGCTGCTGGCTGCGCCCCGTTGAGGGGGTGACGCGAAGCGGCGCGGGGGTGATTCCAAGTTTTTCTGGAGACCTTCATGAGCTACCTGGCACCCCTCAAGGACATGCTGTTCAACATCGAGCACCTGGCGCGCATCGACCAGGTGGCGGCCATGCCCGGCTTCGAAGACGCCGGACTGGAAACCGCGCAAGCGGTGCTGGAGGAGTGCGCCAAACTCAACGAAGGCGTGATCGCGCCGCTGAACTTCGAAGGCGACAAGAACCCGTCGTTCTTCAAGGACGGTGCCGTGACCACCACGCCCGGTTTCAGGCAAGCCTTCAAGCAGTACACCGAAGGTGGCTGGCAGGGGCTGCAGCACCCGGTGGATTTCGGCGGCCAGGGCCTGCCCAAGACCATCGGCGCGGCCTGCGGCGAAATGCTCAACAGCGCCAACATGAGCTTCGCGCTCTGCCCGCTGCTGACCGACGGCGCCATCGAAGCGCTGATCACCGCCGGCTCCGACGAGCTCAAGTCGATCTACCTGGAGAAGCTGGTCAGCGGCCAGTGGACCGGCACCATGAACCTGACCGAGCCGCAGGCCGGCAGCGACCTGGCCGCCGTGCGCAGCCGCGCCGAGCCACAGCCGGACGGCAGCTACAAGGTGTTCGGCACCAAGATCTTCATCACCTACGGTGAGCACGACATGGCCGACAACATCGTCCACCTCGTGCTGGCCCGCGTGACTGGCGCGCCCGAGGGCGTCAAGGGCATCAGCCTGTTCGTGGTGCCGAAGTTCATGGTCAACGCCGACGGCTCGCTCGGTGCGCGCAACGACGTGCACTGCGTGAGCATCGAACACAAGATGGGCATCAAGGCCTCGCCCACTGCGGTGCTGCAGTACGGCGACGGCACGGCGGGCGGGATCGCAGACAGCGCCGGACCCGGCGCTGTGGGCTACCTGGTGGGCCAGGAAAACCGCGGCCTCGAATACATGTTCATCATGATGAACGCCGCGCGCTACGCCGTGGGCGTGCAGGGCATCGCGATCTCTGAGCGCGCCTACCAGAAGGCCGTCGGTTACGCCAAAGACCGGGTGCAGAGCCGCCCGGTCGATGGAACGCTCAGCGCAGCGGCGCCGATCATCCACCACCCCGACGTCAAGCGCATGCTCATGATGATGCGCGCCACCACCGAGGGTTGCCGCGCCATGGCCAGCGTGGCCGCGGCGGCGTATGACGCGGCCCACCACCACCCCGACGCCGAGGTGCGCAAGCAGAACGCCACCTTCTACGAATTCCTGGTGCCGCTGGTCAAGGGCTACAGCACCGAGATGAGCCTGGAAGTCAC
>PNMN01000389.1 GCA_013823655.1 Comamonadaceae bacterium
TATGCCAGGCCAGCACGCGCGGCGTCACCAGCACCAGCACCACGATGGCCAGCAGCACGGCCGACATCGGGCGCTCGAAGAACACCGTGAAACTGCCTTCGCCGATGGACACCGCGTTGCGCAGGTGTGCCTCGGCGTAGGGGCCGAGGATCAGGCCCACGATGGCCGGTGCCACGGGGAAGTCGTAGCGGCGCATCAACACACCCGCCATCCCCAGCCCGAGCATGAGGAACAGGTCAAAAGAGCTCTGGCGCATGCCGTACACGCCCACGGTGGCAAAGATCAGGATGCCGGCGTACAGCGGCGCCTTGGGGATCTTCAGCAGCTTGACCCACAGCCCCACCAGGGGCAGGTTGAGCACCAGCAGCATGATGTTGCCGATGTAGAGCGAAGCAATCAGCGCCCACACCAGGTCCGACGAGGTCTCGAACAGCTGCGGACCGGCCTGGATGCCGTAGTTCTGGAACGCGTTGAGCAAGATGGCTGCGGTCACCGAGGTCGGGATGCCCAGCGTCAGCAGCGGGATCAGGGTGGCGGTGATGGCCGCGTTGTTGGCCGCTTCGGGCCCGGCCACGCCTTCGATGGCGCCGGTGGTGCCGAACTCTTTCTGGTGCTCCGGGCTGGCCAGCTTGCGCTCGGTGGCGTAGCTCAGGAAGGTCGGTATTTCGGAGCCGCCTGCGGGGATGGTGCCGAAGGGGAAACCGATGAAGGTGGCGCGCAGCCAGGCGGGCCAGGAACGGCGCCACTCGGCCTTGCTCATGTGCACGCGGCTCATCTGGTTGAGGCTGCTGATCACCCGGCCTTCGTAGAGCGCGTTGTAGAGCGTCTCGCCGATGGCGAACAGGCCCACGGCCACCAGCACCACTTCAATGCCGTCCATGAACTCCAGCACGCCGGCGGTGTAGCGGGTCGCACCAGTGATCTGGTCGATGCCCACCAGGCCCATGGCCAGGCCCAGGAACAGCGAGGTCATGCCGCGCAGCGTGCTGCCGCCCAGCACCGCGCTCACGGTGGTGAAGGCCAGCAGCATCAGGCAGAAATACTCCGGCGGCCCCAGCAGCACGGCGTAGCCGGCCACGATGGGCGCGAACAATGTCACCAGCACGGTGGCGATGGTGCCGGCCACGAAGGACCCGATGGCCGCCGTGGCCAGCGCCGCGCCGGCGCGCCCGCTCTTGGCCATCTTGAAGCCTTCGAGCGCGGTCACCATGGAACCGGTCTCACCCGGGGTGTTGAGCAGGATCGAGGTGGTCGAGCCGCCGTACATGGCGCCGTAGTAGATACCGGCAAAGAAGATCATCGAGGCGGTGACCTCGACCTGCCCGGTGATCGGCAGCAGCATGGCCACCGTGACCGCCGGGCCCAGGCCCGGCAGCACGCCGATGGC
>PNMN01000390.1 GCA_013823655.1 Comamonadaceae bacterium
GCGGTGCGGTAGAGCAGGGCGCGCATGTCCAGCACGGCCTGGCCGGAGGACTGGGCGGCGAGCACGCGCACGAAACTTTCCTGCGCCAGGTCGGCCGCGGTGTCGCGGTCACCGACCTGGCGCGAGAGGAAATTCAGCAGTTCGCGGTGGTGGCGCTCCAGCACGGGCAGACCCTGGGGAGAAAGAAGGGAAACGCCTGGGCCCGTGCGTGGAGGCTGGCGGCGTTGCGCCTCCCTGCGTGCAGGATGAATCGAAAAACCTCAGTCATGTCGGTTTTCTTTTCTTCTCGGTGAACGGTCGGGTTGTGGCTGGCGGCCGCGCCGTCATGGGGTGGTGGAGCCGCCTATTCAACCTATTCAACCTATTCAATCCACCCGCACGCCCAGCCGCCGGATGAGTGCGCTCCAGCGCTCGACCTCGCGCCGGTTGTGGGCCGCGAACTGCTCGGGCGTGCTGCCAAGCACCTCAGCCCCTTGGCTCTGCAAGGCCTGCGCCACTTCGGGCTGCCGGATGACGCAGTTGAGCGCTGCGTTGAGTTGCTGCACCTGCGCCGTCGGCAGCGCCGCCGGGCCGTAGACGCCGAACCAGCCGCTGGCCTCGAACTCGCGCAGTTCGGGCACGCCGCTCTCGCGCACGGTGGGCACGGTCGGCAGCAACGGGCTGCGTTCGGCCGAGGTGACCGCCAGCGCACGGGCGCGACCGTCGGCCACCGGGCCGCGCGAGACGACCACGGTGTCGAACATCAGCTGCACCCGTCCGGCCAGGAAGTCCGGCATGCCCTGCGCGCTGCTGCGGTACGGAATGTGAACGCTGTGGGTGCGCGTGGCGGCCTTGAAGCTCTCGGCGATCAGGTGCGAGATGGTGCCGTTGCCGGAACTGGCGTGGTCCCAGCGCCCGGGCTCGCGGCGCAGCAGCGCCACCAGCTCGGCCAGCGTGTTGGCGGGCACCGAGGGGTGCACCATCACCACGTGCGGCACGCTGGCCAGCAGCGCGATGGGGGCGAAGTCGCGCAGCGGGTCGTAAGGCGGGTTGGGGTAGAGGCTGGGCGCGATGGCGTGGTTGCTCACCGTGCCCCAGGCCAGCGTGCGCCCGTCGGGTGCGGCGCGCGCCACCTCGGCCGCGCCGGTCAGACCGCCGACGCCGGGCTTGTTGTCGATGACGATGTCCAGACCGAGCTCCTTGCTCAGCGCATGCATGATCGGCCGCGCCAGCAGGTCGCTGGTGGCGCCGGCGGAAAACGGGATCACCAGGCGGATGCGTCCGCTTTGCGCCGAGGCCGCAGGCGCCCACGCGGCCAGAGACGGCAGGAGCAGTGCGCCGATCACGCCGAGGGTGTGCCGCCGCGTCGTGGCAGAAGGAACCGTTGCAGGACCGGTTGCC
>PNMN01000391.1 GCA_013823655.1 Comamonadaceae bacterium
GTTTTTCTGTGTGTGTGTCTGACTTTTCCTTTTAGGAGACAAATGATGAAAGTGCGTAAGCTGGTTCTCTCTGTTTCGATGGCCTGTGCCACCCTGTCCGGCGCGGTCGTCTCGTCCGCCGCCATGGCGCAGGACAAGGTCCAGTTCTTCCCGGTGCTCTCCGGACGCACCGGCCCCGTGGCACCCAACGCCTCCCCCTGGGCCAACGGCCACAACGACTACATGAAGCTGGTCAACGAGCGCGGCGGCATCAACGGCGTGAAGACGCTGGTGGAAGAATGTGAAACCGCCTACGCCACCGACCGCGGCGTGGAGTGCTACGAACGCCTCAAGGGCAAACACGGCGGCGCCACGGTGTTCCAGCCGCTGTCCACCGGCATCACATTTGCCCTGACCGAGAAGGTCCCCGCCGACAAGATCCCGCTCATCACCTCCGGCTATGGCCGCAGCGACTCGGCCGACGGTGGCATCTTCAAATGGAACTTTCCGCTGATCGGTCACTACTGGGTCGCGGGCGACACGCTGCTGCAGCACATCGCCAAGAAGGAAGGCGGCTGGGACAAGCTCAAGGGCAAGAAAATCGCCGTCGTGTACCACGACAGCCCGTTTGGCAAAGAGCTGCTGCCGATCGTGCAGGAGCGCGCGGCCATGCACGGCTTCACGCTGCAGCTGCTGCCGGTGCCCGCACCGGGGGTGGAGCAAAAGGCCATCTGGCTGCAGGTGCGCCAGCAGCGCCCGGACTTCGTGATCATGCAGACCTGGGGCGTGATGACCGCCACCGCCATCAAGGAGGCCGTGGCCACCGGCTACCCGCGCGAGAAAATGTTCGGCACCTGGTGGTCCGGCGCCGAGCCGGATCTGAAGGACGTGGGCCAGGCCGCCAAGGGCTACAGCGCGGTGATGATGCAGCACGGCGCGGAGCCCGAGTCGGCCGTGGTGAAGGAAATCCTGCAGAAAGTGCATGCCAAAGGCCAGGGCACCGGACCGAAAGAGGAAGTGGGCCACGTGCTGTACATGCGTGGCGTGGTGGGCGCCATGCTGGCCACGGAAGGCGTGCGCGCCGCCCAGGAGCGCTTTGGCAAGGGCAAGGTCATGACCGGCGAGCAGGCTCGCTGGGGCTATGAAAACCTGAACCTCACGCAGGCCAAGCTCGACGCGCTGGGCTTCAAAGGCGTGATGCGCCCGGTGTCCACCAGCTGCCAGGACCACATGGGTTCGGCCTGGACCCGCGTGCACACCTGGGATGGCGCCAAGTTCACCTGGGCTTCGGACTGGCTGCAGGCCGATGATCAGATCATCCGCCCCCTGGTCAAAGCCTCGGCCGACAAATACGCCGCCGAAAAGAAGCTGACGCGCCGCTCCCCGGCCGACTGCCAG
>PNMN01000392.1 GCA_013823655.1 Comamonadaceae bacterium
CTGCCCTGCTTCGAGATCGTGGACTCGCGCATCCGCGACTGGAAGATCAAGATCACCGACACCGTGGCCGACAACGCGTCGTGTGGCCTGTTCGTGCTGGGCGACCGTGCGGTCAGCCCGCTGGCGCTGGACCTGCAGACCTGCGGCATGGTGCTGGAGAAAAACGGCGAGCTGGTGGCCACCGGCGCCGGTGCCGCCGCGCTGGGCTCGCCGCTGAACGCGGTGGCCTGGCTGGCCAACACCATGGGTCGCCTGGGCATTGGTCTGAAAGCCGGCGACGTGATCCTCTCGGGCGCGCTGGCCGCCATGTTCCCGGCCCAGAAGGGCGACCACTTCCGAGTCTCCATCGGCGGCCTGGGCGACTGCTCGGTGCGTTTCAACTGAATCCGTTCGGCACACCCCCATGAACCTCGACAAAGCCACCATCGCCGCCCTGGCCGAACGCCTGGAAAACTGCCAGCTGCAGGCCCAAGACACCCACAAGATCACCGATGACCACCCGGACATGGACTGGGAGGACGCCTACGCGATCCAGGCCGCCATCCTGGCGCGCAAACAGGCGCGCGGCCTCAGGCTCGCGGGCCTGAAAGCCGGTCTGACCTCGTTTGCCAAAATGAAGCAGATGGGCGTGAACTCGCCGGTGTTTGGCTGGATGACGGAGGATTACCTCGTGCCCCACGGCGGCGAGGTCAAGACCAGCGAACTCATCCACCCCAAGGTCGAACCCGAAATCGCCTTCGTGCTCAAGAAAGCGCTGCGGGGTCCGGGCTGCCACATCGGCGCCGTGCTGGCCGCGACCGATTTCGTGCTGCCCGGCATCGAGGTGATTGACAGCCGCTACCGCGACTTCAAATTCGACCTCAAGAGCGTGATCGCGGACAACACCTCGGCCTCGCGCTTCGTGGTCGGCGGCCAGCCCATGAAACTCGACGGCCAGGACCTGCGCACCGTCGGCATCGTGATGGAGAAAAACGGCCAGCCGGTGGCGTTTGGCGCCGGTGCCGCCGTGCTCGGCCACCCGGCCACGGCCATCGCCATGCTGGCCAACCACCTGGGCGCGCGCGGCGAAGAGATTCCGGCCGGCACCCTGATCCTGTCCGGTGGCATCACCGAAGCGGTGGCCGTCCAGGCCGGTGACGCTGTGACCCTGAAGGTGCAGGGCATGGGCAGCACCGGGTTGCGCTTCATCTGAACCCCGAGGAGAACCCCATGCCGTTCGCACAGATTTACATGATCGAAGGCCGCACCGAAGACATGAAGCGCGCCGTGATCGAGAAGGTCAGCGCCGCGCTGGTCGAAGCCACCAACGCCCCCAAAGAAGCCGTGCGCGTCTGGATCACCGAAGTGCCCAATACCAACTGGGGCATCGCTGGCC
>PNMN01000393.1 GCA_013823655.1 Comamonadaceae bacterium
GGCGCCATCGTGCGCGGCGTGCAGCGCTACTGGAACCGGGTGCTGCCACCGGTGACGGCGCCGCACGTGCGGCTCAAGGACGCGCTGACCCAGGGCCGCGCCACGCTGGCCCAGACACCCGCACGGACCTACTGGGAAGGCGTGGGCCGCGACGACCTGGCCCTGCTGCAGTACACCGGCGGCACCACCGGCGTGAGCAAGGGCGCGATGCTGACGCACGGCAACCTGCTGCACAACATCCAGCAGACGCGAGCCATGGGCCAGAGCCACATGGCGCCGGGGCAGGAGTGTGTGCTGACGGCCCTGCCGCTGTACCACATCTTCGCTTTCACGGCCAACCTGCTGGGCTTCCTGGCGCTGGGCGGGCACAACGTGCTGATCCCCAACCCGCGACCGGTGCAGAACCTGCAGCGTGCGATGGAGAATTTCCCCATCACCTGGATGACCGGGGTCAACACCCTGTTCAACGGCCTGCTGAACGAAGAGTGGTTTGTGGCCTATCCGCCAAAGACGCTCAAGGCCTCCATCTCGGGTGGCACCGCGCTGCACACGGCGGTGGCGCAGCGCTGGCGCGAGCTGACCAAGACGCCGATTGCCGAGGGCTACGGCCTGACCGAGACCGCGCCGGTGGTGAGCTTCAACCCGCTGACCGGCACACCGCGCGACGGCAGCATCGGCATTCCGGCCCCGGGCACCGACGTGCGCCTGGTGGGCGACGATGGGCAGGACGTGGCGCCCGGCGCGCCGGGCGAAATCTGGGTGCGCGGGCCGCAGGTGATGCGGGGCTACTGGCAGGCCGAAGAAGAAACCGCCAAGGCGATGAAGGACGGCTGGTTCGCCACCGGCGACGTGGCGGTGATGGACGAAGCCGGGTTCATGCGCATCGTGGACCGCAAGAAGGACATGATCCTGGTCTCGGGCTTCAACGTGTACCCCAACGAGGTGGAGAACGTGATCGCCGGCATGGACCAGGTGCTGGAGGTGGCGGTGATCGGCGTGCCCGATGCCAAGACGGGTGAGGCGGTGCGCGCCTATGTGGTGCAAAACCCGGACCACGCCCAAGAGGTGACATCGACCGATGTGATCGCACATTGCAAGCAGCACCTGGCGGCCTACAAATTGCCCAAGCTGGTGGTGGTGCGCGACGAACTGCCCAAGAGCCCGATCGGCAAGGTGCTGCGCAAGGACCTGCGCAAGGCCGTGGCCGACGAGCTGAACCGGGGTTGAACCCCTCCCCCTTGAACCCAAAGAAAGCCACCCATGCTGACCGAATTCGAAACCACGCTGCTGGGCATCATGATGATCGTCATCATGCTCGGCATGGGCGCGTCCCTGACCTGGCGCGACTTCCTGATCGCCCTG
>PNMN01000394.1 GCA_013823655.1 Comamonadaceae bacterium
GGGTCTCTTCCATTTCGGGTGGCGTACAACATCCCCCACTGAGTCTATGGTCAGGCCCTTGCTTTTTGCAGAGGGTTGCCCGGCAGGTGGGCGAGTTTGCCGGCGATCAGGAACGCCATTGCGATGAAGTGATTGGTCGTGCCGTAGCCCCGCGCTTTGGCCTTGGCCGCTTGCAGCAGTGAATTGACCGCTTCCACGTAGCCGGTGTGCAAGTGGGATGCGTCAAACGCCTTGAGGATCCCGGCCCAGTGCTGCTTGATGGTCTTGGCCAGATCCTTGAAGGGCTCCAAGCGACTGCGCTGCGCCCAGTGCAGCCACTTTTTGAGGGCCTGCGCACTTTGGTCTGCCGCATCAGAGCGTGCACTTCTGTAGATGTCACGCAGCGCCTCCTTCAGTCGCCACGCTCTGGCGGTCTTCAATCGGGTGTGGGGTAGCCAATCCATCTTGTCCTGCTCCTTGAGCGTCCACTTGGCCTTGTCTTTGAGCCAGCACCAGCGGGTCTTCTTGAGCCAGCGCTCGCCCCTGGCCTCCTCGCGGCGCACGGCATCGACCGCCCGGTTGGCCAACTGCACCACATGGAAGCCGTCAAAGGCGATGGCCGCCCCGGGCAGGTGCTCTGCCGCCCCCGCGATAAAGGCTTTAGACATGTCCATGCACACCACCTCAATGGCCTGTGGCTGGCCTTGGTGGCTCTTGAAGTCCTGCGTAAAGCGCTGCACGGTGCTGGCATCTTTGCCAGGCGTGGCATGGATCAGCCGTGCCCGGCCCAGGTCATGCACTAGTGTGATGTAGCTGTGGCCTTTGGCACAGCTGGTCTCATCGATGCCGATGACGGTGACATCCGCGTAGCTCTCTTTGGCCCGGGCCAATGAGACATGGGCATCGATCTGGCGCCACAAGGCGTTGTCCGTGCAGCGCAAGATGCGCGCGCACGCTGCCACCGGCATCTCGCGTGCCAGCGTCAGGGCCAGAGCCTCGAACATGAGCGTGAAGCGACTACCCTCGCGTGCCCAGGGAACGCTCAGCTGGGTGGTGCAGCCACATACGCTGCAGGCAACGCGAGGAAGCGAGCAGTGCACATAGGCCTCAAACTGAAAGAAGTCCAGATGCCGCCAGCTGCGCTGGCGGTGGTCATGGAGCTTCTGATCAGCTGCTGAGCACGCCGGGCATGCTGCACTGGTGGCCTGCCAGACTACGTACAGGTCGATGCGGCTGCGCTGCACGTCCAGCGCAACACGATCGACCGCCCAGGGGGCTGCAAGACCTAACGCTTGGCAAAACAACGCTTCTTGCATCGGAATGGCTCCTGTTCAGGGGGTGTCAACACAATTTTT
>PNMN01000395.1 GCA_013823655.1 Comamonadaceae bacterium
TTGATGGTGGTAAGTGCTGATCTGCGGTCAGTTCACCAGCAGTGCACCCGAGGTCCGGTGGCTGGCGGTGTCCACCAGCACCAGCGAGCCCAGTGCTCGCGATTGCGCAAACGGTGCTGTGGCCAGGGGTTCTTGCAGTGCCAGTTCGATGTGGCCGATGGCGTTGGGCTCCAGCTGGGTGGCGTCTTCTTCGGCCAGTGTGTGGATGTCCAGCCGGTGCACGATGCGCTTGACCTTGGCCTTGACCCAGCGGTGACCGTGCAGTGCCCAGTAGATGCGGCCGGCGATCAGGGTGTTGTCGTCCATCCAGGCCACTGTGGCGTGGATATCGCGGCTGGCTTGGAGGGATTGGCCCTGTTCATCGACGGCCAGCAGCCAGTCGCCGCGCGAGACGTCCACCTCGCGGTCGAGCACGATGCCAGCGCTGTGGCCGGCGGCCACAGCCTGCGACTGACGAACGTGGTTGAGCACCTGGGCCACGGCGGCGGTCTGGCCGCTGGGCATGACTTTGATCTGTTGGCCGGGCTGCACGCTGCCGGTGGCCACGCGGCCCCAGAACACGCGGCGGCCCTGGCGGGTGTCCGAAGAGGATGAGAGTTGCGCCACCGGGCCGCCCCAAGGCGCATCAGCCCCCACGGGGGGCAGCGAACCATGCGCAGCGGGGAGCGTGGGGGCGCACGGTTTCTCGACCCACTGCACCGGGAAAGCCAGCGGCAGTGAGACGTCGGCAGCCGTAACGGGAAGTTGCTCCAGAATTTGCAGCAGCGTCGGACCGCGGTAGCCGCACCAGTCGGCGTTGGCTGCGGCATCCACCACGTTCCAGCCCTTGAGGGCAGAGACGGGCACGGTGGCGGTGACGGTGATGCCGGCGTCGATCACAAAAGCGCTCAGCGCGCCCGAGATGTTCGCGAAGGCCAGTGCGCTGTCCTGCACCGCGTCCAGCTTGTTGACCGCGAACACGATGGACGGCACGCGCAGCAACTTGAGCAGCAGCGAGTGGCGGCGGGTCTGGGGCAGCAGTTTCAGGTTCGCGTCTTTCCAGTCCAGCTTGGTCGCATCGACCAGCACCACGGCGGCGTCAGCGGCCGAGGCGGCGGTCACCATGTTGCGGGTGTACTGCTCGTGACCGGGCGCGTCGCCGATGATGAACTTGCGGGTTTCGGTGTTGAAGTAGCGGTAGGCGACGTCGATGGTGATGCCCTGCTCGCGCTCGGCCGACAGGCCATCGGTCAGCAGCGCCAGATCGGTCTCGCCCTGGCGCTGCACGCCAGCCAGGTGGTCCTGCAGCACCGCCTTGCTGTCCACCAGCAAGCGACCG
>PNMN01000396.1 GCA_013823655.1 Comamonadaceae bacterium
GGTCGAGACCGTGGGTGTGGGGCAGAGCGAGACGGCGGTGCACGGCATGACCGACATGTTCTGCCTGCTGCAACTGCCCAACGCGGGCGATGATTTGCAGGCGATCAAGAAGGGCGTGATGGAGCTGGCCGATCTGGTGGTCATCAACAAGGCCGACATCGACCCCGACGCTGCGACCCGAGCGCGCGCGCAGATCACCTCTTCATTGCGCCTGCTGGGCTTGCACGGGCATCCGGAACACGCTCACCACGACCAGACCGTCTGGCATCCCCAGGTGATCCAGATCAGCGCGCTGCACGGGCAGGGCGTGGACAGTTTCTGGGCCGAAGTGACCCGATTCCGCACCCTGCAGACGGCCAACGGCCGACTCGCGGCCCGCCGCCAGCAGCAGACCACGGCCTGGATGTGGGAGCGCATCGACGCTGGCCTCAAACAACACTTTCGCGAGCACCCGGCGGTGCGCGCGCAGCTGGATGCGGTCACGCATTCGGTGCTCTCTGGTGAGTTGCCCGCATCCACCGCGGCACGCCAGCTGCTTTCTGTTTACGAATCAAACACCGTTCGGGCTGAGCCTGTCGAAGCCCTGGACCACCATCACGCAAGCCCTTCGACAGGCTCAGGGCGAACGGAGATTTGAGCGCACCCACATGCAGGACATCCTTCAACAACTGGAAGAAAAACGCGCCGCAGCCCGACTCGGCGGCGGTGAAAAGCGCATTGCCGCGCAACACAGCAAGGGCAAGCTGACGGCGCGTGAACGGCTGGAGGTGCTGCTGGACGAAGGCACCTTCGAAGAGTGGGACATGTTCGTGGAACACCGCTGCGTGGACTTCGGCATGCAGGACCAGAAGATCCCCGGCGACGGCGTGGTGACCGGCTACGGCATGATCAACGGTCGCCTGGTGTTCGTCTTCAGCCAGGACTTCACGGTGTTCGGCGGCGCGCTGTCGGAAGCGCACGCCGAGAAGATCTGCAAGGTGATGGACCAGGCCATGAAGGTCGGCGCGCCGGTGATCGGCCTGAACGATTCGGGCGGTGCCCGCATCCAGGAAGGTGTGGCCTCGCTCGGCGGTTACGCCGACGTGTTCCAGCGCAACGTGATGGCCAGCGGCGTGGTGCCGCAGATCAGCATGATCATGGGCCCCTCGGCCGGTGGCGCGGTGTACTCGCCCGCCATGACCGACTTCATCTTCATGGTCAAGGATTCGAGCTACATGTTCGTGACCGGCCCCGAGGTGGTGAAGACCGTGACGCACGAAGAAGTGACCGCCGAAGAACTGGGCGGCGCCGTGACGCACACCACCAAGAGCGGCGTGG
>PNMN01000397.1 GCA_013823655.1 Comamonadaceae bacterium
GAATCGCCACGGGTTCCGCGGAGGCCAGTTGGTTTAAGTCAGACGGTCGCGGCCTGACCAGCGCGTTCTCGATGGTAGTTGGCTTCGTACTCCGCAGGCGGGACGTAGCCCAGCGGCCCCATCAGCCGGTGATGGTTGAACCACGCCACCCATTCCAGCGTCGCCAGTTCCACCGCCTGCTTGGTCTTCCATGGTCCGCGCCGGTGGATGACCTCGGCCTTGTACAGACCGTTTATCGTTTCGGCCAGGGCGTTGTCGTAGCTGTCGCCCTTCGAGCCCACTGAGGGCTCGATGCCGGCCTCGGCCAGCCGCTCGCTGTAGCGGATCGACAGGTATTGCGAGCCGCGGTCTGAGTGATGCACCAGCCCATCGTCTTCGCTCGGCTTGCGGTCGTAGAGCGCCTGCTCCAGCGCGTCGAGCACGAACTCGGTGTGCATGGAACTGCTCTGGCGCCAGCCCACGATGCGCCGGCTGAACACGTCGATGACGAACGCCACATAGACCCAGCCCTGCCAGGTCGAGACATAGGTGAAGTCCGAGACCCAGAGCTGGTTCGGCCGCTCGGCACGAAACTGCCGATTGACGCGATCCAGCGGGCATGGCGCCTTGGGATCGGGAATGGTGGTCCGCACAGCCTTGCCGCGTCGCACGCCCTGCAGCCCGAGTTGACGCATCAGACGCTCGACGGTGCAGCGCGCAACGGCCACGCCTTCCCGGTTGAGCTGGCGCCAGACCTTCTCGGCGCCATAGACTTGGTGGTTGGCCTGCCAGACGCGATGCACCTGCGGCAGCAGCTGCGCATCGCGCTGAGCCCGCAAAGAGCGTAAGACAGGGCTGCGCTGACACGCGGCGTGGCGCCAGTACGCCGATGGGGCGATCTGCAAGACACGGCAGATCGACTCGACCCCAAACTGAGCTCGATGCTGGTCGACGAAGGTCTTCAGGACTTGATGCGGCGGTCGAGCTCCGCCTGGGCGAAAAACGCGCTGGCCAGCTTCAGAATCTCGTTGGCCTTGCGCAGCTCGCGCACCTCGCGCTCGAGTTCCTTGATGCGCTCGGCCTCGGCTGTTGAAACACCATCACGCTGGCCCGCATCGATCTCGTGCTGCCTCACCCACGTATGCAGCGTCTGCGGCACGCAGCCGATCTTGCCAGCGATGGACTCGATGGCGGCCCACTGCGACGGATGCTCTGCCCGGTGCTCCAGCACCATGCGCACGGCACGCTCACGCACCTCGGGCGAAAACTTCGGGGACTTCTTCATGGCTCCATTCTCCAGAGTTGGAGCCTCCTCGAAACCCGGGGCGATTCA
>PNMN01000398.1 GCA_013823655.1 Comamonadaceae bacterium
GAACCGCCCCGGCATCCGAGGAGGCTCCAACTCTAGAGAATGGAGCCATGAGGAAGTCCCCGAAGTTTTCACCTGAGGTGCGTGAACGCGCCGTTCGCATGGTGCTGGAGCATCGTCACGAGCACCCGTCGCAGTGGGCTGCTGTTGAGTCCATCGCCGGCAAGATTGGCTGCGTCCCGCAGACGCTGCACACCTGGGTCCGCCAGCACGAGGTCGATGCCGGCCAGCTCGAAGGCGTCTCGACGGCCGAGGTCCAGCGCATCAAGGAGCTGGAGCGAGAGAACCGTGAGCTGCGCAAGGCCAACGAGATCCTGAAGCTGGCCAGCGCGTTTTTCGCCCAGGCGGAGCTCGACCGCCGCATCAAGTCCTGAAGGCCTTCGTCGACCAGCATCGCCAGCAATTCGGGGTCGAGTCGATCTGTCGCGTCATGCAGATCGCCCCGTCGGCGTACTGGCGTCATGCGGCCCGTCAGCGCAACCCGGCGCTGTGCTCGCGTCGCGCGCAGCGCGATGCGAGCCTGGTGCCGCAAGTTCAACGCGTCTGGCAGGCCAACATGCAGGTCTACGGGGCCGACAAGGTCTGGCGTCAGCTCAACCGCGAGGGCGTCTCGGTGGCGCGCTGTACGGTCGAGCGACTCATGCGCCAGCAAGGTCTGCAGGGCGTGCGCCGCGGCAAGGCGGTGCGCACCACCGTTCCCGACCCCAAGGCGCCATGCCCGCTGGACCGGGTCAACCGGCAGTTCCGCGCCGAGCGGCCCAACCAGCTGTGGGTCTCGGACTTCACCTACGTCTCGACCTGGCAGGGCTGGGTCTACGTGGCGTTCGTGGTGGATGTGTTCAGCCGGCGCATCGTGGGCTGGCGCCAGAGCAGTTCGATGCACACCGAGTTCGTGCTCGATGCGCTGGAGCAGGCGCTGTACGACCGCAAGCCTGGTCAGGCGCAAGGCCTGGTGCATCACTCGGATCGTGGATCGCAGTACCTGTCTATCCGCTACAGCGAGCGTCTGGCCGAGGCCGGCATCGAGTCGTCAGTGGGCTCCAAGGGCGACAGCTACGACAACGCTCTGGCCGAGACCATCAACGGGCTCTACAAGGCCGAGGTGATCCACCGGCGCGGGCCGTGGAAGACCAAGCAGGCTGTGGAACTGGCGACCCTGCAATGGGTGGCTTGGTTCAACCACCACCGATTGATGGAGCCACTGGGCTACGTCCCGCCGGCCGAGTTCGAGGCCAACTACCATCGTCAACGCGCTGGTCAGGCCGCGACCGTCTGACTTAAACCAATAGGCCTCCGCGGTTGCCGGGGCGGTTC
>PNMN01000399.1 GCA_013823655.1 Comamonadaceae bacterium
GAGGTCCACGTTTTCGGCCGCCAGCGTGCGCAGGCTGCGGCGCAGGCCTTCTTCAAACAGCCAGTCGCCGGGCAGCCAGCCGCAGCCGGGCTTCATGCGCAGCGCGCGGGCTTCGAACACCCGGCGCAGGTACCACATGGAGTCGAAGTTGTAGTTCGCCGTCTCGGCGGGCACGGTGCCGGGCGCCTGCGGCGCCACGCCCTCGCGCTTGCGCACGAAAAAGCCCGAGTGCGGGCGCGAGACGAAATAGCCCAGCGCCACCAGCCGGTCGTAGGCATCGACCACGGTGTACACGCTCACGCCGTGGGCGTGGGCGAACTGGCGGATGGAGGGCGCCTTGGATCCCGGGCGCAGGTTGCCGCTCTGGATCAGGTCGCGAAACCCCTCGACGATCTGCACCACCAGGGGCGTGGCGCTTTTGGGGTTGAGGGTGAACATGGGACAGGGATTGGGGTAACTGTGTACTGGTCCGGCGGGCTGCACAGTGCATCGCTGAGTGGCCGGTGTCTGTATATGTTAGCCCCCGCCTGCGCGCCCTACAGTCCGCCCCAGTCTGAAATTTCTTCACGATCGGAGCCCCCTGCATGCAACGCGAATCCCAAGCCACCAACGCCATGCTCATGGCCCGCCGCCAGGCCGCCATCCCGCGCGGCGTCGGTCACAGCCACCAGATCTTCATCGCCAGGGGCGAAAACGCCGAGGTCTGGGACGTGGAAGGCCGCCGCTACATCGACTTCGCCGGCGGCATCGCCGTGCTCAACACCGGCCACCGCAACCCGGCCGTGATCGAGGCCGTGAAAGCCCAGCTCGACCAGTACACCCACACCTGCTTCCAGGTGCTGGCCTACGAGCCCTACGTGGAACTGGCCGAGCGCCTGAACGCCAAGGCCCCCGGCGACTTCGCGAAGAAAACCCTGTTCCTGACCACCGGCGCCGAAGCGGTGGAAAACGCGATCAAGATCGCGCGCGCCCACACCGGCCGCTCGGGCGTGATCGCCTTCACCGGCGGCTACCACGGCCGCACCCTGCTGACGCTGGGCATGACCGGCAAGGTCGCTCCGTACAAGACCGGCTTCGGTCCCTTCCCAGGCGAAATCTTCCACGCCCGCTTCCCCAGCGCGCTGCACGGCGTGAGCGTGCAGGACGCGATCGATTCGGTGGAATCCATCTTCAAGAACGACATCGAAGCCAGCCGCGTGGCGGCCATCATCATCGAGCCGGTGCAGGGCGAAGGCGGCTTCAACGTGGCGCCGCCCGAGCTGATGCAGCGCTTGCGCGCGCTGTGCGACCAGCACGGCATCCTG
>PNMN01000400.1 GCA_013823655.1 Comamonadaceae bacterium
TGAGTTGATCACCCGTTTGCTGCAGACCTACAAGCATCCCGAGCATGGCTACCGGTCTTGCCTGGGTTTGCTGAGCCTGTCCAAGAGGTACGGCCCGGTGCGACTGGAGGCCGCCTGCGAGCGGGCGTTGGCCCTGGGCACATTGCGCTACAGCCATGTGCGTGACTTGCTGGCCAACAACTGTGACCAGATCACGCCCCAGTCCGAGTCGGACTGGACCAGCCCGGCGCACGCCAATCTGCGCGGCCCGGGCTACTACCAGTGAGGTGGCGCCACCGCCGCCGCCGCCGCCACTGCCACCATTGTTTCTATCTCCAATCCACGGCTTCAGGACATCATCACCATGCTCAACAACACCACCATCGCCCAGCTGCGCTCACTCAAACTCGTGGGCTTCGCCGATGCCTTGCAACAGCAACACGAACAGGCCGACTGCCTGAATCTGTCCTTTGATGAGCGCCTGGCCTTGCTGGTCGAGCGCGAGGTCTACGCCCGCAGTGACCGCAAGCGAGCGCGTCTGCTGCAACAGGCGCAGCTCAAGTACCCCTCGGCCACCTTGGAGGACGCCAGCTTCGAGGGCATCCGGGGAATGGACCGTCCGGCCCTCATGGGCCTTGCGCTGTCCACCTGGATCGATCGCGGCGAGACGGTGACCCTGGCCGGTGCCACAGGCTTGGGCAAGACTTGGCTGGCGTGTGCGCTGGCCCAATACGCGTGCCGGCAAGGTCGCTCCGCGCTGTACTTGCGCGTGCCTCGACTGGCAGAAGAGCTGCGCATCTTGCATGGGGCCGGCAGCTTCCGACGCTGGCTACAGCAACTCGCCAAGATCGACGTGCTGGTGCTGGACGACTGGGGCATCGGACACCTGGACGCCGCCACGCGTGCCGATTTGCTGGAGGTCATCGATGACCGGGTGGGGCAGCGCGCCACCATCATCGCCCACCAATTGCCCATCGAGCATTGGCACGCCTGGCTGGGCGACCCCACCGTTGCCGACGCCATTCTGGACCGGTTGCTGCAGAGTTGCCGGCGCTTCAGCCTGGACGGCGAGTCGCGACGAACGGGCCGCACGGCGCGCACTGCAACAGTTTCAAAAACGACCATCAAGGAACCCAATGAAGACCTGACAGCCGCTCCAAAACCGTAAACTCGACCCCCTACGCAGCACCGCCAGCATCACGGCGGTCACGATCGCCGAAACGGGCGGTCACGTTACCGAAACGGCGCTGAGAACATCGCTCAGCCCACCGGTCACGATGCGCCGAAATGACCGGTCACATTCGCCGAAATACGCA
>PNMN01000401.1 GCA_013823655.1 Comamonadaceae bacterium
CCGCCAAGAAGGCCAAGAACAGCAGCGTCTGCTCGGTGCTGGTGAGCGGCAGTTGGTACCAGTCTTGCAGATCGAAGCTGCCACCCGAGGCGTTGTAGAGGTAGATCAGCGCCAGCAGCATCAGCAGCGAGCCCAGCAGCGTGTACAAGAAGAACTTGTAGGCGGCGTAGATCCGGTTCGGGCCGCCCCAGATACCGATGATCAGGTACATCGGGATCAGCGTGGCTTCAAAGAACAGGAAGAACAGCAGTGCGTCTTGGGCCGAGAACACGCCGATCATGGCCCCGGACAGGATCAGGAACGCCGCCATGTACTGGTGCACGCGCTCGGTGATCGACTCCCAGCTCGCCACCACGGCAATCACGGTGGTGAAGGCGGTGAGCAAGATCAGCCACAGCGAGATGCCATCGACCCCGAGGTGGTAGTGAATGTTGAAGCGCTCGATCCAGAGCACTTTTTCGACGAACTGGAAGCCAGCAGCGCCGATTTCAAAGCCGGTGTAGAGCGGCAGCGTGACCGCCAGCCCAACCAAGGAACCCAACAGCGCCAGCCAGCGCACCTGCTGCGCACTAAAGTGCCGCCCCAAGACCAGCAGCGCGACGCCAAAAAAGATCGGAACCCAAATCGCAAGGCTCAGCAAACCCATGTTGTTATTCTCCTCAGCGCCAGACGAAGTAGGTCATGAGCGCGAGCACACCCACGATCATCACAAAGGCATAGTGGTAGAGGTAGCCGGTTTGCGCCTGGCGCACCACCGCCGCCACCCGGCCCACCAGTTTCCAGCTCATGTTGACCACGCCGGCCTCGATCACGCCGCGGTCACCGCCCTTCCACAGCCCTAGTCCCAGCAGCATGGTGGCGCGCGCGATCACGTTTTCGTTGAACCAGTCGAGGTAATACTTGTTTTCCAGCACCACCACCAGCGGCCGCAGGGTGTGCGCCAAGCGATCGGCCAGCTGGGTGTTGTGCAGGTACAGGTACCAAGCCAGCAGCGCGCCGGCGATGGCCAGATAGATGCCGATGGAGCTAAACGCCTTGAGGGCAAAGGCCAGCGGGCCGTGGTAGAGGGCGGCCAGCTCGGTCATGGCTGGGTGCAGCACGTGGTTGACGTGCACGGCATCGGCCAGAAAATCGCCAAACAGCATCGGGCCGATGGTCAGGTAACCGATCACCACCGAGGGCACCGCCAGCAGCAAGAGCGGCACCGTCACCACCCAAGGCGACTCATGCGGCTTCTCGTCGTGGCCGTGGTGGCCATGGTCGTCGTGGTGCGCGTCCGGGTTCAGGTGG
>PNMN01000402.1 GCA_013823655.1 Comamonadaceae bacterium
TTCTTGCCGTTCGGGGCCGGACGAGCCGCTGGGACAGTAGACGCTGATGATGGAGCGCTTGGCCTTGGGCGTGTCGAAGCGCAGCTCCACATAGCGGCCTTCGGCGTCGAATTCGCCACCGTCAAAACCCACCACCACCTCGCTCGGCTCATGGCGGGTGTAGACGGCCACACCCGAATACCCCTTCTTTTCAGCGAAATGGAAGTGGCCTTTCAGACCTGCCATCTCTTCGAAACGACCGCTCACATCGGGCGCCTGGGCCTTGACTTCCTGCACGCAAATACAATCGGGTGAGTGCCCGGCAAGCCACGCCTCCAGCCCTTTGCTGGTGGCCGAACGGATGCCGTTGAGGTTGAGGCTGGTCAGTTTGAACAAGGATTTCCCCATGGGTTTGCAAGCGGGCACGGCAGCCGCCGGTGCTGCAGGTGGTGCGCTGGCGCAGGACTTCGTGCAGTTCTGCGTGGACTCGGGCGTGCTGCGCTTTGGCGAATTCAAGACCAAGGCCGGTCGGCTCTCGCCCTATTTCTTCAACGCCGGCCTGTTCGACGACGGCGCCAAGCTCGGTCGGCTCGCGCAATTCTATGCAAAAGCCCTGCTCGACAGCGGCATCGAATTCGACATGATCTTCGGCCCGGCCTACAAGGGCATTCCGCTGGGCGCGGCGGTCGCCATCGAACTGGCGCGGCTGGGCCGCAGCGTGCCGTTTGCCTACAACCGCAAGGAGGCCAAGGACCATGGCGAAGGTGGCTCGCTGGTGGGTGCTCCGCTGCAGGGCCGGGTGCTGATCGTGGACGACGTGATGAGCGCGGGCACCGCCGCGCGCGAGTCGATCGCCCTGATCCGGGCCGCTGGTGCCACACCGCACGCCGTGGCCATTGCGCTGGACCGGCAGGAGAAGGCCACCGAGGTGGGGCCGGACGGCGCCTTGCGCGACGTGGAGCACAGCGCGGTGCAGTACGTGCGCCACCAGCTCGGCCTGCAGGTCTGCGCCATTGCGACGCTGGCCGATTTGCTGCAGTATCTGAGCACACACATGGAAGATGATCTGGCCAGCCACCACGACCGCGTGCTGGCCTACCGCGAACGCTACGGTGTTGCCCGATGAAACCTCTGCGCATTTTCTGTCTCCGCCCAAACGTTGCCGCGCTGCGCGCACCGGCCTTGGGCCTCGCTGTGCTGATGCTGGCGGGCGCAACGGCTGCGCAAGACAGGAACGTCGGCGGCATCTACAGCTGCGTGGACGGCAAGGGCCGACGCCTGACCTCGGACCGACCGATC
>PNMN01000403.1 GCA_013823655.1 Comamonadaceae bacterium
ACCATCGACATCGCGCCGGGCTACGACCACATCGCCAGCGCCATCGGCGCGGCCATGATCGGCTGGATGGGCACGGCCATGCTGTGCTACGTGACGCCCAAGGAACACCTGGGCCTGCCGGACCGCGACGACGTCAAGCAGGGCATCATGGCCTACAAGATCGCGGCGCACGCGGCGAACAATGCCAAGGGCCACCCCGGCTCCCGGGCGCGCGACGACGCCATGAGCAAGGCGCGTTTCGAGTTCCGCTGGCGCGACCAGTTCGCGCTCGGCCTGGACCCGCAGACCGCCGAGGCCTATCACGACGAAACCCTGCCCAAGGACTCGTCCAAGGAAGCACATTTCTGCTCCATGTGCGGCCCCAAGTTCTGCAGCATGAAGATCACGCAGGACGTGCGCGACTACGCTGCGGCCAAAGGTCTGAGCGAGGAACAGGCGCTGGCCGATGGCATGGCACGCAAGAGCGAAGAGTTCAAGGCGGTGGGCGGCGCGTTCTACGTGCCGGTGGACTCGCTGACAACCAACAAGGCCTGAGCCATGGCGCACATCGGAATCGCGGGCGCCGGCCTGCTCGGTCGGCTGCTCGCCTGGCAGCTGTCGCCCCATCACGAGGTGACGGTGTTCGACCCCGCCGACGGGCCACAAGCCCGCAGCGACGGCCAGGGGCCGGCGGCCTTCACAGCGGCCGGCATGCTCAGCCCGCTGGCCGAGCTGGACAACAGCGGCCCCGCCATCGCGGCGCTGGGCTGGCGGTCCATGGCGCTGTGGCGCGAGATCACCGACGCGCTGGCTCAGGCGGGTACCGCACACACCAGCGCCCTGCCCGCCGCCTGCGGCAGCTGCACCGGCTGCGCCCCACCGGTCGGTCAGACCGAAGCGTCTTCGCTGCAGCTGCGCACCCTGGGCAGCCTGCTGGTGGCGCACGGCAGCGACCTGGGTGCGGCCCAGCGCGTGCTGGCGCGGCTGGCGCAGGCACCCGACCTGGCCGGCGTGGTGCCGACCCCGCAACGGCTGGACCGCGCATCACTGACCACGCTGGAACCCGCGCTCGACCCGCGCCTGCACGCCTGGCTGCTGCCGGGCGAAGGCCAGATCCTGCCGCTGCAGGTGTTGCCCGCACTGTGCGCGGCCGCTCCGCGTGTGCACTGGCGCTGGCGACACACGGTGGCGTCGGTGCGCCCGGCATGCATCACGCTGGACAACGGGACCGAACAGTGCTTTGACCTCGCCATCGACGTGCGCGGCACAGGCGCGCGGCCCGATCTGCCGGTGCGT
>PNMN01000404.1 GCA_013823655.1 Comamonadaceae bacterium
GAGCTGGCTTGGGAGCGGCCCGGCGCTGCGCTCACTGGAATACCTTCGCCCTGCGGGCTGCGGTGCGAGCTGGCTTGGGAGCGGCCCGGCGCGGCGCTCATGCGGCGCGCCTCCGTGCTGTGCAGCGGTGGTCGGCCTTCACCGTGGCATCCCCTCGCACAGCGAGATTTGCGGCACGACCGCCCCGCCCCCGGCACCCCGCACGACCTTGTGGCTGGTGATCCAGCGCCGGTCGGGCAGGCGCCAGGCGGTCACGGTCTCGATGTAGACCGGCGTCTCGTAGAAGAACTCGTCGTCCTCCGAACGCAGCGCGGTCTGTACGTAGCGGAAGGCACAAAAGCAGGCCTGCCCCTGCGCGTCCAGGCCCAGGCTGCGGTCGGCCACGATGTGGTGGTCCTGCTCGATGTCGAAGCGCACCGGCGGCACCACCACACCGATGAGATCCGGCGGCAGTTCTTCCGTCCAAGCCACACGCCGCGGTCGCTGGCCGTGGCAGGCGCTGTGTTCCGTTCTGTACAACGTCTGAAACATGACAGGCTCCTTCAACCTAGAAACCGCAGCTGGACGGACCCGAGTGGGCTGCCCGGGAGTGGACTGGCCAGGCGCGACGACGCAGCGGGCGCCTGCCCGCCAGGAGGAGCAACGCCGCCAGCGCGCTCCCGGGCGGCTCAATCGGGTCGGTAGCGCCCTCACCCAGCGGGTGCGCCTCTGCGTGGCCAGTTTTTTCAGTGCTCATGGGTATTTCCAGCGGATAGAGCGCGGTCAACTGCGGTTTCTAGGTTCAAACATCGGGTCGGGCTTTGTATGGATGGCTACACAACGGTCCGCCGGTCGGGCTGCGTTGTGTGCTTCGCTACACAACGCGGTGTTTCCGGCGGCGATGCAGGGTGCATTGCAAAGGGCGGGCCAGGTCGCCCGATCCGGCGCCGGGCCGCCCCAAGCCGGATCAGCCCCCGCGGGGGGCAGCGACCCGCGCCAGCGGCGGAGCGTGGGGGCTCCTCAGCCTGCGGGAGCCATCACGAACAGCTGCGGCTGGTTCTGGCGGTACACGCGCAGCCACAGCAGCGTGGCCGGCACCACCGACTGGATGGCGAACCAGATGGCGTCGTCGAGGTCGTCACCGTTCTCGGCCTGCAGCCGCAGCGCGAGCAGGCGCCAGCCTTCCCAGTCGAGCTCGGGCATGTCCTCGCGCGCGGACGGTGGCACCGCCACCGCGCTGTTGGCCATCAGGCGCAGCTGGCGCAGCAGCTCGGCGCGGG
>PNMN01000405.1 GCA_013823655.1 Comamonadaceae bacterium
TGACCTGCCCCCCACCAGCCGTACCAGGCTGAAGTTAGTGAAGTCCGTCAACCACCAGGAGAATGACGGACATGAAGAAGAGCAGATTCACCGAGGAACAAATCATCGGCTTCCTCAAGCAGGCCGAGGCCGGCATGCCGATCAAGGAGTTGTGCCGCAACAGCGGTTTCAGCGATGCCACTTTCTACAAGTGGCGCGCCAAGTTCGGCGGCATGCAGGTCTCGGAGGCCCAGCGCCTGCGTGAGCTGGAATCCGAGAACGCCAAGCTCAAGCGGCTGCTGGCCGAAGCCCACCTGGACATGCACGCGCTCAAGAGCGTTCTGGGGGTAAAGCGCTAGCCCCACAGGTCAGGCGCGAGGCGGTTGGGCGCATGGTGAGTGAGCACCATTTGTCCGAACGCCGAGCGTGCCGGCTTGTGGGGCTCTCCCGCGACAGCTACCGACATCCACCGACGGCCGACCAGGCTACGCTGGATCTGCACGAGAAGATCGTGGAGATCGCGCATGTGCGCCGGCGCTTTGGCTACCGCCGCATCCACGACCTGCTGCGCCCGCAGTTTCCCGGCGTCAATCACAAGCGTGTGTACCGCCTCTACCGGCAAGCCAACCTGGCTGTGCGCCGGCGCAAGAAGAGCAAACGGCCTATCAATGAGCGTGTGCCGCTGCAGCTGGCACGCACGGTCAACGAGGTTTGGAGCATGGATTTTGTGAGCGACAGCCTCTCGGGTGGACGGCGCCTCAAGTACCTCACGGTGGCCGATGACTTCAGCCACGAGAGCGTGGACATCGTGGTGGACTTCGGCATCTCAGGCCACTATGTCACCCGCGTCCTGGACCGCGCTGCGCTGTTTCGTGGGTACCCGAAGGCGGTGCGAACCGACAACGGCCCGGAGTTCACCAGCCGGGCATTCATGGCCTGGGCGCAGGCGCATGGCATCCGCCACATCCTGATCCAGCCCGGGCGCCCGATGCAGAACGGCTACATCGAGAGCTTCAACGGCAAGTTCCGTGACGAGCACTTGAACGAGTGCTGGTTCCAGACCTTGCATCAGGCCAGAACAGCCGTGGCCATCTGGCGCACGGA
This sequence comes from Comamonadaceae bacterium, assembly GCA_013823655.1. Taxonomy (GTDB): domain Bacteria; phylum Pseudomonadota; class Gammaproteobacteria; order Burkholderiales; family Burkholderiaceae_C; genus Hydrogenophaga. The sequence goes on from PNMN01000405.1 coordinate 1,084, forward strand.
CTACAACGAAGTCAGGCCGCACAGCAGCTTGGGGCGCATGCCACCGGCTCGCTTCGCCGAGCTGCATCGCCAGCGCGCTGGCGATGCAGCTCTACCCACATCAACCCAGACACCCATCGAGTAATCTTGAATCCGGACTTCCACTTCTGATTGGTACGTCTACAGGGGGCAGGTCA
>PNMN01000406.1 GCA_013823655.1 Comamonadaceae bacterium
CAGGCCGACAGGTAGGCGCGTCCCGCGCCGCCGGTGGGTGAGTTGCGGCCGGTCAGGGTGCCGTAGGTCGTGGGTGCTTGCTGCGGCAGCAGGCTGTTCACCGCGCGCTGGCTCTGTGCCTGGCTGCGCAGCACGGCCTGGCGCAATTGGCCCAGGCGGTGAGCGGCTTGTTGCATGTCGTTGCGCAGGGTGCCGGGCATGGCGAAGGCGGCGGTTTTGGGCGCCTGTTGCAGCACGCCCTGCACCTCGGCGCTGGCCAGTTCCACGCCGTGGGCGTCGCCTTGCAGCAGCGCAAATTCCAGCCGGTCCAGTCCGGCTTGCAGCGAGACGATCCAGGGGTGGGGGGCGGCTGTGGTGTGGTTCATGGTGGCGACCTTGGGGCGGATGGGGCCAGGGTGTCGGATCAGCCGCGGCTGCTGCTCAACATCTCGGCCGCGTTGGACAGCATCTTGTCGGCGATCGCTTCGGCGTTCACTTTGAACGAGCCGTCGGCGATGGCGGCCTTCATGGCCTCGACCTTTTCGCTGTTGAACACGTCGCTGCTGGCGCTCCCGGCACCCGACAAGGCCTGGGTGGTGGACGCGGACAGTGTGACGGTCACGCCAGCGGCTGGCTGCGGCTTGGCGGCGGCGGCTGCGGCCTCAGCGCCCGCAGTGGGGCGCTCGGCCGCTTTTTGCGGACCACCAGCGACCGAACCAATGTACGAATCGGGTGAGGAATCGACTTTCATTTCACTCTCCAAACCCCGGAGTTGGGGCCTTGTGGAAAGTTTATCGGTGCATCAGCGGGGGAACTTGAGCCCTTTTTTGTGGAGTGCTTCACGAAAGGCAGGTGGTTCTCCGGCCAGCCTCCAATTCTCCGGTGTGTCACCTCTGCGGGCGCCACAAACCAGGCCCAGGGCACCGCCGGGCCGGCTTGCCGGACGGCTGGTGCCGCCCCCGGGGGGGTAGCGCGCAGCGCTGCGGGGGGGGGGTCAAAAATCAATGTCGATGGTCTGGCCATCGCGCACCAGACCGGTGACCACCTTGCCGCCGGGCAGGCGGATGCGGGCACTCTGACCGTTCAGGCCGGGGCCCAGGGCCTCGCCGGTGACCACCACCTGAAAGCCGTTGCCCGAGGCCCTGACCTTGACCTGGGAGCCGGCGGCAAAAACGGGCGCGGCGCGCACCATGTTCTGGCGCAGCGCCTGACCGGGCTGCAGGGTGTAGGCGGCCTGCTGCCCGACCCACAGCGCCGGGTTGGCCAGCACGCTGGC
>PNMN01000407.1 GCA_013823655.1 Comamonadaceae bacterium
CGCGCCCGCCGCATCGCACACCAGTCGGCAACGGTCCTGCACCCAGCGGTGGCTGCCATCGTGTGTGCGAAGGCGGTATTCCTGCCGCAGCTCGCCCAGAGTCAGCACCTGCGGGCGTTGCTCGCTCACCCGCTGCAGGTCATCCGGGTGCACCAGGCTGGCGGTGAACCCCGCATCGCCGGTGAAGGCCTCGGGCGCACACCCCAGGAACGGCTCGACGTTGGGACTGACGTAGACCGGCGCAAACGGTCGCCGGGGTTCGCAGGCGTAGATGGTGACCGGGCTGGAGGAGACGAGAAAATGCAGGCGCGACTCGCTCTTGCGCAGGGCCGCGTCGGCCCAGGAGCGGGCCAGCGCACTGGCGATGACGTCGCGCAGCACCGTGAGCAGCTCCACCTCTTCGTCTGTCCAGTCGCGGCGCTGTCGCACGCTGTAGGCCAGAAAGCCGAACGGACGACCCTCGCGCCGCAGCGGCAGCACGATCAGCGAACGGATGCCACTGCGCCGCAACAGCGCCTGATCGAGCGCGGCTTCGGCGGGCAGCCCGGTCACGTCGGGAATCTGCAGCACCGCGTCGCCCATGAAGCGCGCAGACAGCCAGGGAATGCGCGCCAGGGTGCTGTGCCGGACCGACGCGGGCAAGGCTTTGACGCCAGGCGCACACCAGACATGGGTGCCGTTCATGCGGCTGCCGTCGCGCGAGAAGGTGAACAGGTAGGCCCGGTCAGCGCCGAGCTGGGTGCCGCTGTCGCGCAGCGCGGCGTCGATGGCCTCGGGCGCGCGCGCCGGTGGCACGGCCATCAGCGCGGCTGCGGCCAGGCTGATGACGCGCTGCATGTCGCGCTGCGCGCGCAGGGCCGCCTGGGCCAGCTTGATGTGGCTGATGTCGGTCTGGATCACCACGTACTGGTACAGCACGCCCTGTGTGTCGAGGAAGGGCGTCACCGTGGTTTCGGCCCAGTACCGGCCGCCGTCCTTGCGCTGGCCGCACACCTCGCCCTGCCAGACCTGGCCCGCGCGGATCGCGTCCCGGATCGCGTGCACGAGCTCCGCCGGGTTCAGCTCCGAGAGCAGGGTGATGTGGTTCAGGCCCAGGGCCTGCTCGCGGCCGTGACCGCTGACGCGGCAAAACAGTTCGTTGGCGTAGGTGATGCAGCCGTCCGCATCGGCGATGCTGACGATGGCGTGCTGGTCCAGCGCCAGGTGTTCGCGCTCGCGTTCGTACAGCGTGGTCTGCAGGTGGCGGCGCAGC
>PNMN01000408.1 GCA_013823655.1 Comamonadaceae bacterium
CGCGAAGCGGCGCAGGGGGGTTTACTGCTTGACGGCTTCCACCTGCAGCACCAGGCGCACGTTTTTCGGGAAACCCCAATTCACACCGTAGTCCACACCGAAGGCGGTGCGGTCGATGGTGGCTTCGAAGTCGCCGCCGCAGACTTCGCGCTTGAGCATCGGGCTGTCGAAGCAGTTGAACTGGCTGGCCTTGAGCGTGACGGGCTGGGTCTTGCCCAGCAGCGTCAGGTTGCCGTCCACGGCGCTGACCTTGTCGCCGTTGAAGTGGAACCTGGAGGACACGAAGCGCGCCTTCGGGAATTTCTCGGCGTTCAGAATGTCGGCGCTGGTCAGGTGCTTGTCGAACATGGCGGTCCCGGTGTTCACCGAGGCGACCTCAAAGCTGATGTCCACGCTGCCGGTCTTGGCGGCCTTGTCGAAGCTGATCTTGCCCTCCTTTCTGTCGAAGCGGCCCCGATTGGTGGAAGCACCAAAGTGGCCGATTTCGAAGGTGGCGAAGGTGTGCGTCGGGTCGATCGCGTAGTCGGCCGCCTGGGCGATGCCGCCCGTGGACAGAACCGCCACAGCGGCCAGCAGGGAAAGAGACTTGCGCATGGTTGAACTCCTGGATTGAGGGTGAAAGGGGAAGGGAAAGGAAAAAAAAGGGGGGGGAACATCAGAGCCTGGGCACACCGGTGAGGGCGATCCTGAACTTCACTTGCACCTCGTCGGCCACCATCGAGGTGTCGGCCCACTCCTTCTCGCCAATGCGGAACGACAGGCGCTTGATCGGGAAAGCGCCGCTGGCGGTGGTGGTGGCACCGCTCTGGGCCACGGTCACGGGCACCACCAGGTCGCTGCTCACACCCTTGATGCTGAGCTTGCCCACGACCTCGAACCGGGTCGCGTCGATGCGCCTGATGGCGCTGGACTGGAACGTCGCCTGCGGAAATGCCGCCACGTTGAACCACAGCGGCTTGACCAGTTCGGCATTGGCTTCGCGGCCGATATCGGCGCTGCCGGTGTCCACCGTGAAAACGATCTGGCTGCTGGCCAGCTTCGCCGGGTCGAACGCCACCTGGGCGCTGAAGCGCTTGAACCGGCCGTCCACCGGCACGCCCATCTGGCGGCTGGTGAACGAGACCTCGCTCTGGGCTGCGACCACGGCCTGCTGGGCCTGCGCCGCCAACGGCAGCAGGGCGGCGGCCAGCGCCAGGGACAACCAACGGGTGTTCATTTCAACCTGGAAACCGCAGTTGGACG
>PNMN01000409.1 GCA_013823655.1 Comamonadaceae bacterium
CCGCCATCGTGGGCAACGAACCCATGATGCGCGCCACCTTCGTCACCCGCGTGGCCGACGCCAGCTACCGCACCGCCCAGCCCTGGGACACCGTGGCGCCGCGCCTGCGGAATTTTCCAGAGCCCTCGCGCTTCCAGTTCTGAGCCGCTCGTCGAGCGCTGTCCTGCACGCATTTTTCAACTCCGCCCATGATGTCGATCCGCCCCGCCCAGCTGCAGGAATGGCTGCAACAGGCCACGGCCAAGACCCCCGGCGCGACACCCATCGTGCTGGACGTGCGCGAACCCTGGGAATTCCAGACCGCCGCCGTGAAGCCCGATGGTTTCGAGCTGGTCCAGATGCCCATGCGCAGCGTGCCCGCACGCTACATGGAGCTGGACAAACACCACCCGATCGCCTGCCTGTGCCACCACGGCGCGCGCAGCGCCCAGGTGGTGCACTTTCTGATGCAGAACGGCTTCACCGAGGTGGTGAACATCCACGGTGGCATCCACGCCTGGTCCCACGAACGGGACCCGGGCGTGCCCGCCTATTGACCTGCACCGGTTTGCCGCCCGCACCCTGTCACCCGAAGGATCTGCCATGAACGCCCCGTCTTCCCAACACCGCGCCCCCGCCAACCGCCTGTTCGCACCGAGCCGCGTGGCGCTGGGCGTGCTGCTGGCGCTGGGTGCAGCAACCGGAGCGCAGGCGCAGAGCCTGGTCGAGCTGTACGAAGCGGCACGCGGCTACGACGCCAGCTTTCTCTCGGCGCGCTCGCAGGTCGACGCGGCCCTGGCCCGCGCCGAACAGGCCAAGGCCGGTCTGCGCCCCCAAGCCGGCCTGGCAGCAGCGGCCAACTGGTCACGCCGCGACAGCTCGGCCGCGCCGCTGGACAACGCCAGCTTCAACAGCCAGAACGTCACCCTCTCGGCCAGCCAACCGCTGATCCGACCGGTCAACCGGATCGCGAGCGAACAGGGGCAGCTCGCCATCGACATCGCGCGCGCGCAACTGCAGGCCGCCGAGCAGGACCTGATCGTGCGCACCACGCAGGCTTATTTCGACGTGCTGGCCGCGCAGGACACGCTGACCTTCGTGCAAGCCCAGAAAAAAGCCGTGAGCGAACAACTGGCTGCGGCCAAGCGCAACTTCGAAGTCGGCACCACCACCGTGACCGATTCGCGCGAAGCCCAGGCCCGCTTCGACCTCGTGGTGGCGCAGGAGATCGCCGCCGAGAACGACCTGC
>PNMN01000410.1 GCA_013823655.1 Comamonadaceae bacterium
TACACGCGCTGATCGCGCAGACCCTGCACGCCTTCGGCCCAGGCCATGAGCATGCGTTTGCCGATGTCTTCAAAGCCGGGGTGTTGCGCCATCGACCGGCGCACCAGCGGGCCCACGTCGGCCACCGCGTCGCTGATGGCTTGCACCATGTGTTGCTGCTCTTTGGGCTGAATGCCGAAGGTGGCGGCAATGAACTGCTGCAGGTTTTTGCCAGGCGCCCAGGTCTTTTTGCCCATGAATTCGATGCCCGGCGGGTTGTGCTGAAAGCCCGCGTACACGCTGGTGGTCAGCATGTCGTAGGCGGGCGACAGGTGCACGTCGGCCCGGCTGGTGTAGCGCAAGGCGAGGTTCTTGGCGTGGCAGTCGGCGTTGCGCAGCGCGTAGGTGAGCAGCAAGGTGGTGGCGAGCTGGCGGTAAGTGTCGAGCCGCTGCGCGCCGGGCACGTGGTCGCGCACGGCCTTGGCGATGCGCTCCCAGGTGGTGTCGTATTTGGCGGTGGGGCGCAGGCCCAGCAGGCAACAAAAGTCTTCCATGCCCCAATGAGGTTGGCCGTGTTGATCCACGTCGAAGCGGTGCACCACCAGCGCCTGGCCGTCGTCGGACACCTCGGTTTTGGCGGTGGGCATGACGCGGCTGGCCACCTGCATGCACAGGTGTTCGTTCAGGGCCACATAGGGCAGCTGGGCGCTGGAGCCTTTGATGATATGGCGGCGGGTCACCAGACTGGCCTTTTTGTGCAATGCCAGGGCTTCGACAGGCTCAGCCGGAACGGAATCCCTGGCGGTCTGTGCATCCAGAAACTTGGGCACCACACCCGATACGCCGCTGGTGGCGTGCGCGCGCACCAGGGCGGCAAAGGCCGCTTCGGAGTTGTCGCCCTTCAAAAGCGCGGCCACTTCAACCGGTTTGGCCGGTTCATTGAGTTCGGCGCCGGGCGCGGCCACTTGCAGGCGGCCCACCATGTTGCGACCGATGACGGACAACAAGGCCATCGGGCTGGCGCCGATGTGCGGGCCAAACTGCTCTTGCAACACCTGGAGCAAATAGCCCTCGGGCAGGTTCATTTGCAGCACCGGGGGGAGCTGGTCGTCCCACACGTAGCTCTCGGTGCGCACCGGCATGGTGAGCGAAACAAAGTCGTCTGCCGCCACCTGGGGGTGGTAGGTGAGCACGCTCTTGAAGTCGCCAGACTGCGCCAGCGTGGCCACTTC
>PNMN01000411.1 GCA_013823655.1 Comamonadaceae bacterium
CCGCCGACGACCTGGCCAACGCGCAGTCCACCTTCATGGTGGAGATGACCGAAGCGGCGCAGATCCTGAACGCTGCGACCCCACAAAGCCTGGTGCTGATGGACGAGATCGGCCGCGGCACCTCCACCTTCGACGGCCTGGCGCTGGCCGGTGGCATCGCCGCGCACCTGCACGACAAGGCCCGCGCCTTCACCCTGTTCGCCACCCACTATTTCGAACTCACCGAATTCCCGGCCAGCCACCACGGCGCGGTGAACGTGCACGTGAGCGCGGTCGAAGGCGGGGGAAAATCGGGCATCGTGTTCCTGCACCAGATCGAACCCGGCCCGGCCAGCCGCAGCTACGGCATCCAGGTTGCGCGCCTGGCCGGCGTGCCCGCAGCGGTGGTGCAGCACGCGCGCCACGCGCTGGCCGCGCTGGAAAGCCAGAGCGAACAGAGCCGCAGCCAGGTCGATCTGTTTGCCCCACCGCCGCCCAGCGCCGAACCCCAGATACACCCCCTGCAGACCGCGCTGCAGGGCATCGACCCCGATGCGCTGAGCCCGCGCGAAGCGCTGGACCAGCTCTACCAACTCAAGAAACTCAGCCAGCAAACATGACTTACTGCGTCGCCGTCAAACTCAAGGCCGGGCTGGTCTTCCTGTCCGACTCGCGCACCAACGCGGGCCTGGACCAGATCAGCACCTTCCGCAAGATGATCGTCTACGAGAAGCCGGGTGACCGCTTCATGTGCCTGCTCTCGGCCGGCAACCTCTCGATCTCGCAGTCGATCCGCGAGATCCTGCAGGTCGAGCAGGTCGTGGACCACGAAGGCGGCGACCCGATCACGATCTGGAACGCCAAGAGCATGTTCGACGCCGCGCGCGTGCTCGGCGCTGCCGTGCGCCACGTGTACGAACGCGACGGCGAATCGCTCCAGCGCGCCGGTGTCGATTTCAACGTGTCGATGGTCTTCGGCGGTCAGATCGGCGGCGAGGGCATGCGCCTGTTCCAGGTCTATTCGGCGGGCAATTTCATCGAGGCCACGGCCGAAACGCCGTTCTTCCAGGTCGGCGAATCCAAGTACGGCAAGCCGGTGCTGGACCGCGTGATCACACCCGACACGCCGCTGGACGAGGCCGCCAAGTGCGTGCTGGTGTCGATGGACAGCACGCTCAAGTCCAACCTCTCGGTCGGCCTGCCGCTGGACATGGTGGTGTACGAAGCC
>PNMN01000412.1 GCA_013823655.1 Comamonadaceae bacterium
GAGCGCTGCATGGCGATCTCGGTGGCGGTTTGCGTGGGCGATGCCACGGCCGAGGCGCTGATCGCCAAGCTGCGCCCCTTGGTCGAAGGGCTGCGCATCGGGCCCGGCAACCCGGGCAGTGCAGAGCAGCAAAGCGTGCAAAGCGTGCAGGGTGTGCAGGGTGTGCAAGCCACGCACGGCGACCCGAATGAGCCCGACATGGGGCCGCTGGTGACGGCGGCGCACCGCGAGCGCGTGCGCGCCTACATCGATGCCGGGGTGGCCGAGGGTGCCGAGCTGCTGGTCGATGGCCGCGGCCTGCGCGTGCCCGGCTTCGAAGAGGGGTTTTTTCTGGGGGGCTGCCTCTTTGACCGCGTGCGCCCCGAGATGCGCATTTACCGCGAGGAGATTTTTGGCCCGGTGCTGTGCTTGCTGCGGGTGCCCGATTGGGAGGCCGCCCTCAAGCTGGTGGACGGGCACGAATACGGCAACGGCTGCGCCATTTTCACCCGCGACGGCGACGCCGCACGCCAGTTTGCGCACCGGGTGCAGGCGGGCATGGTCGGCATCAACGTGCCGATCCCGGTGCCGATGGCCTTTCACAGCTTTGGCGGCTGGAAGCGCAGCCTGTTTGGCCCGCTGCACATGCACGGACCCGACGGGGTGCGCTTCTACACCCGGCTCAAAACCGTCACCGCGCGCTGGCCGACTGGCCAGCGCGGCCCCGAGTTCACCATGCCGACGATGAAGTAGGCCGCCTCCAGTTGCAGCGCATCTGCTGCAGCGCATCAATGCCCGCGATAGCCACGATCAATAAACAACGGCTATCGACTGGGCTATCATAACTGGGGTTTCCACTCATCTCGTTAACCCTCAGTCATCCACCTTCAGGAGTTTCCATGTCGATCATCAATACCCAAGTTCAGCCTTTCAAAGCCCAGGCTTTCCACAACGGCAAGTTCGTGCAAGTTTCGGACGAGACCCTCAAGGGCGAGTGGTCGGTGCTGATTTTCATGCCGGCCGCCTTCACCTTCAACTGCCCGACCGAAGTCGAAGACGCGGCTGACAACTACGCCGAGTTCCAAAAGCTCGGGGCCGAGGTCTACATCGTGACCACCGACACCCACTTCTCGCACAAAGTCTGGCACGAGACTTCGCCCGCCGTGGGCAAGGCCAAGTTCCCGCTGGTGGCCGACCCGACCCACACCCTGACGCGCGCCTTTGGCG
>PNMN01000413.1 GCA_013823655.1 Comamonadaceae bacterium
TTCGATCAGGTCGCGCAGCGTCACGTAGCTGCCCGCGCGCTTGCTGATCTTGACCTCTTCGCCGTTGCGCACCACGCGCACCATGGTGTGCAGCACGTAGTCCGGGTAACCCTGCGGGATGCCCACGCCCGCGGCCTGCAGGCCGGCGCGCACGCGGGCAATCGTGCCGTGGTGGTCGGTGCCCTGGATGTTGATGACCTTGGTGAAGCCGCGCTCCCACTTGCTGATGTGGTACGCCACATCGGGCACGAAGTAGGTGTAAGAACCATCGCCCTTGCGCATGACGCGGTCCTTGTCGTCGCCGTACTCGGTGGACCTGAGCCAGAGCGCGCCGTCCTGCTCGTAGGTCTTGCCGGCCTCGCGCAGCTTCTGCACCGCCGCGTCCACACGGCCGCTGGTGTAGAGGCTGGATTCGAGGTAGTAGTGGTCGAACTTGACCTGGAACGCCTGCAGGTCCAGGTCCTGCTCGTGGCGCAGGTAGGCCACGGCAAACAGCCGGATGTCGTCCAGCGCGTCCACGTCGCCGCTGGCGGTGAATGCGCGGTCGTCCGAGTGCACCGTCTTCTTCGCCAGGTAGTCGCGGGCGATGTCCTGGATGTAGTCGCCGTTGTAGGCGGCCTCGGGCCACTCGGCATCGCCGGGCTTGAAGCCTTTGGCGCGCAGCTGGGTGCTGGTGGCCAGGGTGCCGATCTGCACCCCCGCGTCGTTGTAATAGAACTCGCGGTGCACGTCCCAGCCCTGCGTCTGGTACAGGCTGCAGATGGCGTCGCCCAGCGCGGCCTGGCGACCATGGCCCACGTGCAGCGGGCCGGTGGGGTTGGCCGAAACGAATTCGACCATCAGGCGCTGGCCGTTGCTGGGCACCATGCCGAAGCGCTCGCCGCCTTCCAGCACTTCACGCACGATCTGCTGCTTGGCAGCGGGCTGGAGGCGGATGTTGATGAAGCCGGGGCCGGCGATGTCGATGTCGCTCACCCACTGCCGGTACACCGGCTGCTCCAGCAGCGCCGTGCGCAACGATTCACCCACCTGGCGCGGGCTGAGCTGGAGCGGCTTGGCCAGTTGCATGGCGGCGGTGACGGCGAAATCGCCGTGCGCGGCCACTTTGGGCGATTCAAAAGCGGCCTTGGCACCCGCCCCGGGCGAGAGCGCGTCCAGCGCGGTGGCCAGACCGGCCAGCAGTTCCTGTTTGATCTTGAGCAT
>PNMN01000414.1 GCA_013823655.1 Comamonadaceae bacterium
GCCGCCACTTCGCGCGCGACTGGGTGGTCCAGGGCATCGCCAACATGCCCGCCATCGCCCGGCACAACAACCTGCGCGAGCTCGACGGCGCTTTCAAGGGACGCCCGGCCATCCTCATCGCGCCCGGTCCTTCGCTCGACAAGAACATCGCCCAGCTCAAAGCGGCCCAGGGCAAGGCCTTGTTGATCGCGCCGCTGCAGACGCTGCGCCGCCTTTACAAGGCTGGCATCCGGCCCGACTTCGTGCTGGTGATCGACGCCACCGACCTCACCACCGAGCCCTACGACTTCTTCAACGAGGTGCCGTCCGAGTTCCTCACCACCCTGATCGTGGGCGTCAACTGCCACCCCAGCGTGGTGCAGAAATTCCAGCGCGTGTATTTCTTTTCGGCCAGCGGCCCGCTCGACCATTGGCTTGAACCCATGCTGGCGCAGCCACTGGTGACGCTGGAAGCCCCTTCCGTAGCGATTTCTGCCCTGTTGCTCGCGCAGCACTGGGGTTGCAACCCCATCGTGCTCACCGGGCAAGACCTGGCCCTGGCCGACGGCGGGCAGCGCTACGCGCAGGACGCGCAGCTCAACAACCTCAGCGTGCCCAAGCTCATGACACTGCCGGGCTACCACGGCGGCACGGTGCAGACGCCGTCGGACTACTTTCTCTTTCACCACCAGTTCGAGCGCATCGCCAAGACCCTGGCCACCAGCCACCCCGATTTGAAGCTGTTCAACTGCACCGAAGGCGGCGCTTACATCCAGAGCTATGAGCACCTGCCCTTGCACGATGTTCTGCGGGCGCACGTGCTGGGTGCACCGGTGGCCGACTGGGTGGCCGTGCAGGACGCGCACGACAGCGATGAACAGCGCAGGCAGCGAACGGCTTGCGCCGCCACCCACCTGCAGACCCTGCGCAAGGCGGTCGATGCCTGCGAGCGCCAGGCCGAGAAGTGCCGCCGCCTCACGCTGCGGCCCAACGGCAGTGCAGCTTATGTCCGGCAGCTGGACGCCGAAGACAAACGCCTGCGTGGCCTGATCCGCTCCATCAAAGGCTTCGCCATCGTCTTTCAGGACCAGATCGACGAAGCCATCCAGGCCGCAGCGCAGGCCCAGAGCCTGCACGACAACCTGAACGCCTCGCGCACCCTCTACCGGGTGGTCTCGCAGGGCTGCGCCTTGCTCCGGCCGCTGGTGTCTGCGGCGCTGCA
>PNMN01000415.1 GCA_013823655.1 Comamonadaceae bacterium
CGACGACAACGCCCCCTACACCCCGGCTTGGCAAGAGGCCATCACCGGCGTGCCGCGTCAGCAGGTGATCACGGTGGCGCGCCAGTTTGCCGACAACGCGCACAAGACGCACGGCAAATCCATGGTCATCATCGGCGCCGCCATGAACCACTGGTACCACGCCGACATGAACTACCGCGGCGTCATCAACCTGCTGATGATGTGCGGCTGCATCGGCCAAAGCGGCGGCGGCTGGGCGCACTACGTCGGGCAAGAGAAGCTGCGCCCGCAGTCGGGCTGGATTCCGCTGGCTTTTGCCACCGACTGGGCGCGCCCACCGCGGCAGCAGAACTCGACCTCGTTCTTCTACGCCCACACCGACCAGTGGCGCTACGAGCAGATCGGCGTCGCCGACATCCTGTCGCCGCTGGCCGACCCCAAAGCCTACGGCGGCAGCCTGATCGACTACAACGTGCGCGCCGAACGCATGGGCTGGTTGCCCAGCGCACCGCAGCTCAAGACCAACCCCTTGCAGGTGGTCAAGGACGCCGCCGCCGCCGGCATGGACCCCAAGGACTACGCCGTCAAGGCGCTCAAGGACGGCAGCCTGCAGATGAGCTGCGAAGACCCGGATGCGCCGCAAAACTGGCCGCGCAACCTGTTCGTCTGGCGCTCGAACCTGCTGGGCTCGTCGGGCAAGGGCCACGAGTACTTCCTCAAGCACCTGCTGGGCACGCAAAACGGCGTGCAGGGCAAAGACCTCGGCGCCGCCGACGCCAAGCCGACCGAAGTCGCTTGGCACGCCCAAGCGCCCGAAGGCAAGCTCGACTTGCTGGTGACGCTCGACTTTCGCATGAGCACCACCTGCCTGTACTCCGACATCGTGCTGCCCACGGCCAGCTGGTACGAGAAAAACGACCTCAACACCAGCGACATGCACCCCTTCATCCACCCGCTGTCGGTGGCGGTCGATCCGGTCTGGCAGAGCCGCTCCGACTGGGAGATCTACAAGGGCCTGGCCAAAGCGTTCAGCCAGGTCTGCGTCGGCCACTTGGGCGTAGAAAAAGAGCTGGTGCTGACGCCGCTGATGCACGACAGCCCGGCCGAGTTGGCGCAGCCCTTCGACGTCAAGGAGTGGAAAAAAGGCGAGTGCGATTTGGTGCCAGGCAAGACCGCACCGGCCATGACCGTGGTCGAGCGCGACTACCCCAACACCTA
>PNMN01000416.1 GCA_013823655.1 Comamonadaceae bacterium
CCTGGCATCAAGCGCCCGGCCATCAGCACCAGCACCAGCACGGGCAGGCCCATGAGCGTGGTCAGCACGAAAAAGACGGGGTAGCCCAGCGCGTCCACCATGCCGCCCGAATAACCGCCCAGCGTCTTGGGCAGCAGCGTCATGAGCGAGCTGAAGATGGCGTACTGCACCGCCGTGAAAGACACATTGGTCAGGCTGGACAGGAAGGCCACGAAGGCGGCACTGGCAAAGCCGGCCGCCAGGTTGTCGGCCGCGACCACCGCGTACATCAGCTGCACATCGTGCCCGGCAAAGGCCAGCGCCACGAAGAACAGGTTGGTCAGCGCCGACAGCACCGCGCCCCAGAACAGCGAGCGCATCACGCCCAGCCGCGTCGCCAGCAGGCCGCCCAGAAAGCCCCCGGCAATCGCCACCACCACGCCAAAGGTCTTGACCGCGTAGGCGATCTCGGTTTTGGAAAACCCCATGTCCTGGTAGAACACGTTGGAGATCACGCCCAGCACGATGTCCGAGATGCGGTAGAGCCCGATCAGCGCCAGCAGCAGCCAGGCGGTGCGCGCACCGTAGCGGCGGAAAAAGTCCAGCACCGGCATGACCCAGGTCTGGCGCGCCTGCGCGCGGCTGGCCAGGCCGACGCGGACCAGCAAGGCGCCCACGCCAAAGGCCGCAGCCAGCGCCGCGCCCATGCGCAAAGCCTCGACCAGCAAACCCACCAGCGGGCCGGGTTTGTCGGGAGAGAGCCATTGCCCCCAGGACCAGAACACGCCCACAAAAACCAGCACCGCGCACACGAACACCGCCAGCAGGCGCGCGTGCGCACCCGAGGGCTGCGGCTCGCGCTCGGGCACCACGGGCTCGCGGACCAGCAGCGTGGTCAGCACGCCCACGCCCATGGCCAGCGCCATCACCAGGTAGGCCTGCTGCCAGGCGGCGTACACATAGACCTCACGGGTCGAACCCCACTGGGCCGCCAGGAACAGCGCGCCCGCGCCGGCCACGATCATGCCGACCCGGTAGCCCGCGATGTAGGCCGACGAGAGCACGCCCTGCTGCTCGGGCGGCGCGATCTCGATGCGGTAGGCGTCGATCACGATGTCCTGCGTGGCCGACATGAAACCCAGCAGCACCGCAAACAGCGCCATGGCGGTGAGGCTGGCGCCGCCGCGGCCCGGGTCGGTGCTGGCCATGCC
>PNMN01000417.1 GCA_013823655.1 Comamonadaceae bacterium
TCGCCGCAGCTCGGCGATGGCCGCGCCCTGCTGCTGGGCGAACTCATCGACCGCCACGGCCGGCGCCGTGACATCGCCCTGAAGGGATCGGGCCGAACCCCGTTCTCGCGTCGTGGTGACGGCAGGGCCGCACTTGGACCCGTGCTGCGGGAGTACCTGATGGGCGAGGCCATGCATGCCCTAGGCATCCCCACCACGCGCGCGCTGGCCGCGGTGGCCACCGGCGCGACCGTACAGCGCGCGCAGATCTTGCCTGGCGCCATCCTGACGCGGGTGGCAGCCAGCCACTTGCGTGTAGGCACCTTCGAGTACATCGCCGCCCGAGGCGACGAGGTCCTGCTGCGCCGGCTGGCCGACTACGCCATCACGCGTCACGATGCAGCACTGGCCGGCACCCCCGACACCTACTTGGGTCTGCTGCAGGCGGTGGTCGAGCGTCAGGCTTCGTTGGTCGCCCGCTGGATGGGCGTGGGCTTCATCCACGGCGTCATGAACACTGACAACATGACGATCTCCGGCGAAACGATCGACTACGGCCCTTGCGCTTTCATGGAGCACTTCGACCCCAATGCCGTATTCAGCTCAATCGACACCTCAGGCCGCTATGCCTATGGCAATCAGCCGGCGATTGCGCAGTGGAACTTGGCACGCTTGGCCGACGCTTTGCTGCCCCTGATCGACGCCGATGCCGAGTCTGCGGCCCAACGCGCCGGCGCGGCTGTAGAGGCATTTGCCGAACGCTTCGACTTTCATTGGACGTCCGTCCTGCGGCTCAAGCTGGGCTTGGACGGCAGCGGTGGGGACGACCGCGCGCTGGCCGACGACTACCTGACGCTGCTGAGCCAGTACCGCATCGATTTCACGCTCGCGTTTGCCCGCCTGGCCGACGCGGCCCAAGGCAACGACACGCCGCTTCGCGCGCTGTTCGGAGGGGCGGACGCAGCGCTGGAACTTTGGCTGAAGCGCTGGCGCGAGCGCACCCACGCGGTAGGCACAGACCTGGACGAACTCGCGGCGGCCCTGCGGAGCGCCAATCCGATCTACATCCCGCGTAACCATCACGTCGAAGCGGCGCTAGCGGCGGCCGTGGAGCGCGATGACTTGGCACCTTTCGAGCGCCTGCTGCGGGTGCTGGAACACCCTTTCGACGAGCATCCGGCGGACAGCTCGTTAGCCGAGCCCGC
>PNMN01000418.1 GCA_013823655.1 Comamonadaceae bacterium
TTCTACTTCATGGAAATGAACACGCGCCTGCAGGTCGAACACCCGGTGACCGAAGCGATCACCGGCCTTGATCTTGTCGAATGGCAGCTGCGCGTGGCCAGCGGCGAGCCGCTGCCGCTGACGCAGGAGCAGCTGCACATTCACGGCCACGCCATCGAAGCGCGCATCTGCGCCGAAACGCCCGACAACCAGTTCCTGCCCGCCACCGGTCGGCTCGACGTGTACCGCAAGCCCGCGCACGTGGCGTTTCAGCCCCCTCTCCCGCGTGCGGGAGAGGGTTGGGGTGAGGGTGTGCGTTTTGACGACGGCGTGCGCGAAGGCGACGCCATCAGCCCGTTCTACGACTCCATGGTCGCCAAGCTGATCGTGCACGGCGCCACGCGCGCCGAGGCGCTGGCCAAGATGGACGCCGCGCTGGCACAGACCCGCATCGTCGGCCTGTCCACCAACGTGCAGTTCCTGCGCCACGTGGTCGCCAGCCCTTCGTTTGCGCAGGCGAATCTGGACACGGCGCTGATCCCGCGCGAAGCGGGCCTGCTGTTCAACCAGGACAAGGTGGGCCGCCACCTGGCCGTGGCCGCGGCCGTGGCGCAGACCCTGCTGGCCGAGCGCGCCAGCGAAGGCCAAGACCCGTTCTCGCGCCGTGACGGCTGGCGAGCGCACGGCCTGACCGTGCGCCGCTTCGACTTTGAATACCAGGGCGAGGCGCTGCAGGCCAGCCTGACCTACCTGCACGACGGCGCGCTGCAACTGGCGTTCAATGGATCGAGCGGCGTGCTGGCGTTTGACGCCCTGCCTGCGGACACCGGCACGCTGATGGACCTGCGTTTCATGGGCCAGCGCCAGACGGTGCAGACCTGGCAGCGCGACGAGATCGTGCACGTGTTCTGCGACCTCGGCGCCACCACCATCACCGAACTCGACGCGCTGGCCCACGCGGGCGAGGTGGCGCATGAGGGCGGACGCCTCACCGCGCCCATGCCGGGCAAGGTGGTGTCGTTCTCGGTGCAGGCTGGCGACGTGGTCAAGAAGGGCCAGCCGCTGGCGGTGATGGAGGCCATGAAGATGGAACACACCATCGCCGCACCGGCCGACGGCACCGTGGCCGAGCTGCTGTACGCGCCCGGCGACCAGGTGGCCGAGGGCGCGGAGCTGCTGAAG
>PNMN01000419.1 GCA_013823655.1 Comamonadaceae bacterium
CCTGGGTGAGGGTGGCCGAAGCCGTGGCAGGGCCCAACTGGGGCAGTACCTTTACCCCACGCATCGGCAGCGAAGTGCTGGTCGACTTCATCGACAACGACATCGACCGGCCGGTGATCGTCGCCTGTTTGTTCAACGGCAACGACTTGCCGCCGTTTGCCGCCGGCGTTGACTCCGGCCGCAACCATGCCGGGGTGATCTCCGGCATCCACAGCCACAACCTGGACGCCGGCGGCTACAACCAATGGGTGGTCGATGACAGCACTCACCAGCTGAGAATGCGCCTGGCCAGCAGCACCGCCGCCAGCCAGCTCAACCTGGGCCACCTCATCCACCAATCCCCGCACAGCGCCCAGCGTGGCCACTACCGCGGCCACGGCTTCGAACTCAGAACCGACGCCTGGGGCAGCCTGCGCGGTGAACAAGGCGTCTTCATCAGCACCCAGGCTAGAAACCACCAAGGCAGCGGCGTGCAATCCACCCCACTCGACAGCGCCGAAAGCGTAGCCCAACTCAACGCCGCGCAAACCCTCACCGACACCCTGACCCAGGCCGCTACCCACCACACCGCCCTGGTCAGCGCCCAGGCTGCCCAAGCCCAGCAGCAACGCCTTCAAGCGATAGCCCCCCAACAACAAGGCCACTACCCTGGCGACATCAACGGCCAGCCTGCACTTAAAGCGCACAACGCCGGCCGCGACCTCGATAACGGCCAACCCGTCGAACGCTTCCAACACCCCTTCATCCACCTCGACAGCGCGGCCAGCATGGCCTGGGCCACGCCCAACAGCACCACCGTGTTTGCCGGTGGCCAGCTTAACTGGAGCACACAAGCCGACAGCCACTGGGCCGCCGCCAACACCGCCGCCAGCGTCAGCGCCCACGCCACCACGCTATTCACCCACCAAGGCGGTATTCAAGCCATCGCCGCCGACGGCCCGGTCTCGCTGCAAGCCCACACCGGCCCCCTGGACATCCTCGCCGACCAAGCCCTCACCGTGACCTCGGTCAACGGCCGCATCGAGATTAAAGCTAAAGACACCATCACCTTGCAAGCCGGCCAAACCGCCATCACCCTGGACGGCGGCAACATCACCTTCACCTGCCCCGGCCAGTTTACCGTACACGCCAGCCGGCATCCGTTTGAGGG
>PNMN01000420.1 GCA_013823655.1 Comamonadaceae bacterium
CGCCACCTGGCGCTTGCCCGCCATCGGGTGCCCGGCCGGCAGGCAGGCCAGAAAGGGCTCGCTGTAGAGCGGCCGGCTGGCCAGGCCGGGGGGCAGGCGGTCGGTGTGCAGCAGGGCCAGGTCCAGCTCCTCGTGCAGCAGGGCCTCGATCTGGTCCTGCGAATTCAGCTCCACCACCACCACCTCGACCTTGGGATGGCGCGCCTGGAAGTCCTGCAGCCAGCCGGCCAGGCCGTGGAAGAGGGTGGAGCCGACGAAGCCCAGGCGCAGCCGGCCCACCTCGCCGGCCTGCACCTCGCGGGCCAGCGCGCAGGCGTCTTCGGCGCGGCTGAGCAGGGCTTGCGCGCTGACGCGAAAGGCCTCGCCAGCCGGCGTCAGGCGCACGCCCTTGCTGTCGCGGTCGAACAGGCGCGCGCCGACATTGGCCTCAAGCTGCTGGATGGCGACCGACAGCGGCGGCTGCGAAATCGCCAGGCGCTGCGCGGCACGGCCATAGTGCAACTCGTCAGCCAGGGCGATGAAGTAGCGCAGGTGGCGGAATTCCAGTCGGCTGGCAAGGCTCATAGTTGCTGCGAATCGTCGGAGTGGATCTCCGAATTGGACACGAATCGTCGCACACGGAATACTCTGCACCATCGCCCGGGGCCGATCATGGGGCCCGGGCACCACAGAATCGAATCACGCACGCAGGAGATCTTCATCATGGCCACCAAGGCAAGCTTCCACTGGGACGACCCGCTGCTGCTGGACCAGCAGCTCAGCGACGACGAGCGCGCCGTGCGCGATGCCGCGCGCGCCTACTGCCAAGATCGCCTGGCGCCGCGCGTGCTGGAAGCCTTCCGCCATGAGAAGACCGACCCGGCCATCTTCCGCGAGATGGGCGAGCTGGGCCTGCTGGGCCCGACCATCCCCGAGCAGTACGGCGGCGCCGCGCTGAACTATGTCTGCTACGGCCTGATCGCCCGCGAGGTGGAGCGCGTGGACTCGGGCTACCGCTCGATGATGAGCGTGCAGTCCTCGCTGGTGATGGTGCCGATCAACGAGTTCGGCAACGAGGCCACCAAGCAGAAGTACCTGCCCAAGCTGGCCACGGGCGAATACATCGGCTGCTTCGGCCTGACCGAGCCCAACCACGGCTCCGACCCGGGCT
>PNMN01000421.1 GCA_013823655.1 Comamonadaceae bacterium
TTGGCGGCGCCTTCGGCCAGCGTCTGCTGCAAGATGTGGCGCACCTCTTGCTCCATCGACCAGCCGTGCCGTGCGGCGCGCAGGCGCAAACCGGCTTTGATGGACTCATCCAGGTTCCGAACGGTGAGGCTGCTCATGGTCGCTCCCATGGGGTGATGGCAATGATTGCATTGTAATCACCGGGCCTTGCATGAGACGGTTTGTCGCGCAGCATGCTCAGGCTTTCTTGGCCGGTTCTGTGCGCCCGTAGCTGTCTTCCAGCCGCACGATGTCGTCTTCCCCCAGGTAGCTGCCGGACTGCACTTCGATCATTTCCAGGTCGAGCTTGCCGGGGTTGTGCAGGCGGTGCACTTCGCCGATGGGGATGTAGGTGCTCTGGTTTTCCGACAGCAAAAACACCTCGCTGCCCCGGGTCACTTCGGCCGTGCCCCGCACCACGATCCAGTGCTCGGCGCGGTGGTGGTGCTTTTGCAGGCTCAGGCTGGCGCCGGGCTTGACGCCGATGCGCTTGACCTGGAAGCGCTCGCCTCTGTCGATGCTGTCGTACCAGCCCCAGGGCCGGGCCACGCGCCGGTGCAGGGTGGCTTGCGGCAGCTGGGCGTGCTCCAGGTGGGCCACCACGTCTTTCACCTGTTCGGCGTGGTCGCGCTGGGCCACCAGCAGGGCGTCGGGCGTGTCGATGATCAGCAGGTCTTGCGTGCCCAGGGCCACCACGGTGCGCCCGGGCGCGTGGATGTAGGTGTTGTGCGCCCGCAGGGCGTGGCCCTGGCCGTCGATGCGGTTGCCCTGCGCGTCGGCGGGGGTGAGCTCGGCCACCGCGTTCCAGCTGCCCACATCGCTCCACTGGCCTTCAAAGGGCAGCACCGCCACGTCGGGGTGGTGTTCCATCACCGCGTAGTCAATGCTTTGCGAGCGGCAGGCCAGGAAGGCCGAGGCTTCGGGCCGCACGAAGCGGGTGGCTTTGAGCTGGGCCGGTGCTTCGGTGGTGGCGCTGGCCATGGCGGCCTCGCAGGCGTGCAGGATGTCCGGGGCGTGCTGTGCCAGCGCGGCCAGCAGGGTGCTGGCCTGGGTGAGAAAGATGCCCGCGTTCCACAGCACGCCGCCTTGCAGCAGCAGGGCCTGCGCGGCGGCGGGGGCGGGCTTCTCGA
>PNMN01000422.1 GCA_013823655.1 Comamonadaceae bacterium
CATGCTCAGTGTCCGGCGGGGGACTGCGCGCCCACGTTGCGCTGCAGGATGTTGGAGAACTCTTCCATGAAAGTCTCCATGCGGTTGGCCACGCGGTCGATGTCGTGCGCGAAGTGGTTGTAGGCCACCACCGCCGGGATGGCGGCGAACAGGCTGATGGCGGTCGCCACCAGTGCCTCGGCAATGCCGGGCGCCACGCTGGCCAGCGTCACCTGGGCCAGCGAGGCCAGGCCGGTGAAGGCGTGCATGATGCCCCACACGGTGCCGAACAGGCCCACATACGGTGCCACCGAGCCGACCGTGCCGAGGAATGAGAGGTTGGATTCGAGCGCGTCGAGTTCGCGCTGGAAGCTCGCGCGCATGGCACGGCGCGCGCCGTCGAGCAGGGCGCCGCTGTCGGTGATGCGGCGCTCGCGCAGCTTCTGGTATTCGCGCATGCCGCTGGCGAAGATGCGTTCGATCGGACCCGACTGAGGCGCGCTTTTGGCCGCCGCCTGGTAGAGCTCGTTCAGGTTGCCGCCGGACCAGAAGTCGCGTTCAAAGTCTTCGTTCTTGGCGCGCACGCGCTTCAAGGCAAACACCTTGCGGAAGATGGCGGCCCAGCTGAGGATGGACACCACCACCAGCAGCAGCACCACGGCCTGGACGACCCAGCTCGCGTTGAGCAGCAACTGGGTGATGGAGAGTTCTTGGGTCATGGCGTTGTGATGCAGCAGATCGGAAAAAGGTTTCGATGACCGGCCAGGTGCTCAGAGCGGGCGCTGGATCGCGTCCAGCACCGCAGCCGGGATGCGTTGCGGCTTGAGCGCCGCGCCGTCGACCCAGCCGATGCGGATGCTGCCTTCGCACAGCAAGGCAGGCTGGGCATCGGGTTGCTGCGGTTTCAGGAGCGCGCTTTGCCCGATTGTGAGCGAGGCGCGACCGGCTTCCATCAGCCGGGCTGTAACCAGAAGCAAATCGTCCAGCCGGGCCGAACGGTGGTAGCGCAGCTGCGCATCGGTGACCACGAACATGCCGCCGGTCTGCTGGCGCAGCGCCTGCTGTTCGATGCCCAGCGAACGCAGCCATTCGGTGCGGGCGCGCTCGAAAAATTTCAGGTAATTGGCGTAGAAAACGATGCCGCCGGCGTCGGTGTCTTCCCA
>PNMN01000423.1 GCA_013823655.1 Comamonadaceae bacterium
CAAGGTCACGGGCGGCCAGCGCATCGACCTGCTGGGCGTGAAGAAGGAAGACCTGGTCAACGTCTGGAAAGACATCGGCATGCCCAGCGGCCACGCCTACGCCAAGGCGCTGCGCACGGTGAAGACCTGTGTGGGCTCTGAGTGGTGCCGCATGGGCACGCAGGACAGCACCCAGATGGGCAAGGACCTGGAACGCGCCATGTGGCGCATGTACGCGCCGCACAAGGTGAAGTTCGCCGTCTCGGGCTGCCCGCGCAACTGCGCCGAGGCCGGCATCAAGGACGTGGGCATCATTGGCGTGGACTCGGGCTGGGAGATGGTCATCGGCGGCAACGGCGGCATCAAGACCGAGGTGGCGCACTTCCTGGTGAAGGTGAAAACCGCCGAGGAAGTGCTGGAGTACACCGGCGCCTTCTGCGAGCTGTACCGCCAGGAAGGCTGGTACCTGGAACGCACGGTGCACTACGTCAACCGGGTGGGTCTGGACTACGTGAAGAAACGCATCCTGGACGACGCGGTCGGTCGCAAGGCGCTGTGGGAACAGCTGCAGTTCGCGCTCGACGGTGAGCCCGACCCGTGGTTCGAGTTCGACAAGGCCGCCGTGGACACCCGGCAGTTCATCCCGATCCAGGCCGTGCCCGCCACCGCTGAAGGGAGGGTTTCATGATGGCTGCTGCTTGGACCCCCATCTGCCGCGTGGATGACATCCCCGTGCTCGGCTCGCGCCGGGTCGAACGCACCCAGGGCCTGGACGTGGCCGTGTTCCGCAACGACAAAGACGAGGTGTTTGCCTTGCTCGACCGCTGCCCGCACAAAGGCGGACCGCTGTCGCAAGGCATCGTGTTCGGCACGCACGTGGCCTGCCCGTTGCACAACTGGACGATTGGCCTGTGCACCGGCCAGGCCGCCGCACCCGACGAGGGCTGCACGCCGAAGTTCACGGTGAAGGTGGAAGCCGGCCAGGTGTTCCTGGATGCGCACGAGCTGGCCACGCAGGCCACCGATCTGACCCGCCCCATCGCCGGCCCCTTGCGCCGCAAGGACGATGTCCCCCACGCTGCGCCGCTGCGCGGGTCGCTGCCCCCCGAGGGGCATATGCGCTAACTTAATATGATTCATTTTGC
>PNMN01000424.1 GCA_013823655.1 Comamonadaceae bacterium
AGCTTGCCGATCACCTTTTCCTTGTGGCCACGCAGCTTGTCCACGTTCACCGTGGGCTTGCCGAAGTCCACACCCAGGTCGGCCATGTGACTCACCTCGTCCATCACCGCCGCCACGTGCAGCAACGCCTTGGACGGGATGCAACCCACGTTCAGGCAGACGCCGCCGAGCTGGGCGTAGCGCTCGACCAGCACCACCTTGAGGCCGAGGTCGGCGGCGCGGAAGGCTGCGCTGTAGCCGCCGGGGCCGGCGCCCAGCACCAGCAGGTCGCATTCCAGGTCGGCGGAGCCGCCGAACGATGCGGCAGCCGGAGCCGTGACTTCACTCCCTCTCCCGCTGGCGGGAGAGGGTTGGGGTGAGGGCTTGGGCGCTGAGGCACCCTCACCCCGGCCCTCTCCCGCCGGGGCGGGAGAGGGAGAGGAGACGGCCGCCTCCAGCGTCAACACCACACTGCCTTGCTTGACCTTGTCGCCCAGCTGGACCTTGAGATCCTTCACCAAGCCAGCGTGCGACGACGGAATCTCCATCGAGGCCTTGTCGGACTCGACGGTGATGAGACTCTGCTCGGCCTTGACGGTGTCACCCGGCTTGACCAGCAGCTCGATCACCGCGACCTCGTCGAAGTCGCCGATGTCGGGAACCTTGATGTCCATGAGTGCCATGGTTATGCCTTGAAATGTTGGGGACAGAGCACGGCCTTGCCGTGGTCTGTCCCGCAAGGTTTAGAGGAGCACGCGGCGAAAGTCGCCGAGGATCTGGCCGAGGTAGGCGTTGAAGCGGGCCGCAGCCGCGCCGTCGATCACGCGGTGGTCCCAGGTCAGCGACAGCGGCAGCATCAGGCGCGGCTGGAAGGCCTTGCCGTCCCACACCGGTTCCATGTTGCTCTTGCAGACGCCGAGGATGGCGACTTCGGGCGCGTTGATGATGGGCGTGAAGTAACGCCCACCGATGCCGCCGAGCGACGAGATGGTGAAGGTGGCGCCACTCATTTCGGCTGGGCTCAGCTTGCCGTCGCGCGCCTTCTTGGCCAGTTCGCCCATTTCCTGGCTGATCTGCAGCACGCCCTTCTTGTCGGCGTCCTTGATCACCGGGACCATCAGGCCGTTGGGCGTGTCGGCC
>PNMN01000425.1 GCA_013823655.1 Comamonadaceae bacterium
AGGCCCGAGGAAGACGGCAAGCGCGGCCCGATGCAGTTCATCGAAGACCTGAAGAAGAAGGGCCACTTGGTGGCCTACGTGGGCGATGTGGTGGGCACCGGCTCCAGCCGCAAATCGGCCACCAACTCGGTGGTCTGGGCCACCGGGCAAGACATTCCCTTCGTGCCCAACAAGCGCTTTGGCGGCGTGACGCTGGGTGGCAAGATCGCCCCGATCTTCTTCAACACCCAAGAAGATTCGGGCTCGCTGCCGATCGAAGTCGATGTGAACGCGCTCGAAATGGGCGACGTGATCGACATCCTGCCCTACGAGGGCAAGATCCTCAAGGGCGGCGCCACCGTCACCACCTTTGAGCTCAAGAGCGAGGTGCTGCTCGACGAAGTGCGCGCCGGCGGGCGCATCAACCTGATCATCGGGCGCTCGCTCACCGCCAAGGCGCGCGAGTTCCTAGGCCTGCCGGCCTCCACGCAGTTCCGCCTGCCCGCCGCCCCCAGGGCCACCCAAGCGGGCTTTACGCTGGCGCAAAAAATGGTGGGCCGTGCCGTGGGCCTGCCCGAAGGACAAGGCGTGCGCCCCGGCACCTACTGCGAGCCGCGCATGACGACCGTCGGCAGCCAAGACACCACCGGCCCCATGACGCGCGACGAGCTCAAAGACCTGGCCTGCCTGGGCTTCTCGGCCGACTTGGTGATGCAGAGCTTTTGCCACACCGCGGCCTACCCGAAACCGGTCGATGCCAAGATGCACCGCGAGCTGCCGCCCTTCATCAGCAGCCGCGGCGGCGTGGCGCTGCGCCCCGGCGACGGCGTGATCCACTCGTGGCTGAACCGCCTGCTGCTGCCCGACACCGTGGGCACCGGCGGCGACTCGCACACGCGCTTTCCGATCGGCATCAGCTTTCCGGCCGGCTCCGGCTTGGTGGCGTTCGGGGCCGCCACCGGCGTGATGCCGCTGGACATGCCCGAATCGGTGCTGGTGCGCTTCAAAGGCCAGATGCAACCGGGCGTGACGCTGCGCGACTTGGTGCACGCCATTCCGCTGTACGCCATCAAGGCCGGCCTGCTCACGGTGGCCAAGTCGGGCAAGAAAAACATCTTCTCGGGCCGCATTTTGGAGA
>PNMN01000426.1 GCA_013823655.1 Comamonadaceae bacterium
ATGGACGAGGCCATGCTCGACAGCAAGGCCGCGATGGTGAAGTTCCTGAACCTGATCGCGGGCGAGCCCGACATCGCGCGCGTGCCGGTGATGGTGGACAGCTCCAAGTGGGAGGTGATCGAAGCCGGGTTGCAGTGCATCCAGGGCAAGGGCGTCGTCAACTCCATCAGCATGAAGGAGGGCGTGGACGAGTTCAAGCGCCAGGCGCGGCTGGTCAAGCGCTACGGCGCCGCCGCAGTGGTGATGGCCTTCGACGAAAAAGGCCAGGCCGACACCTACGCGCGCAAGGTCGAGATCTGCGAGCGCGCTTACCGCGTGCTGGTGGACGAGGTGGGTTTCCCGCCGGAAGACATCATCTTCGACCCCAACATCTTCGCCATCGCCACCGGCATCGAAGAGCACAACAACTACGCGGTCGATTTCATCGAGGCCACGCGCTGGATCAAGGCGAACCTGCCCGGCGCCAAGGTCAGCGGTGGCGTGTCCAACGTGTCGTTCAGCTTCCGGGGCAACGACCCGGTGCGCGAAGCGATCCACACCGTGTTCCTGTACCACGCCATCCAGGCCGGCATGGACATGGGCATCGTCAACGCCGGCATGGTGGGTGTGTACGACGAGCTGGAGCCCGGGCTGCGCGAGCGGGTGGAAGACGTGGTGCTCAATCGGACGCCCGTCTACAAGCCGGGCGAGCCGCCGCTCTCTGCTGGCGAGCGCCTGATCGAAGTGGCCGAGACCGCCAAGAGCGGTGCCAAGGACGAGAGCAAAAAGAACGAGTGGCGCGCGCTGCCGATCCGCGAGCGCCTGAGCCACGCGCTGGTGCGCGGCATGAACGAGTTCATCACCGAAGACACGGAAGAAATGTGGCGCCTGATCGAAGCCGACGGCGGGCGCCCGCTGAACGTGATCGAAGGCCCGCTGATGGACGGCATGAACGTGGTCGGCGACCTGTTCGGCCAGGGCAAGATGTTCCTGCCGCAGGTGGTGAAGAGTGCGCGCGTGATGAAGCAGGCCGTGGCCCACCTGCTGCCCTACATCGAAGCCGAAAAACGGGCCCAGCAGGCCGCCGGTGCGGACGTGAAACCCAAGGGCAAGATCGTGATCGCCACCGTCAA
>PNMN01000427.1 GCA_013823655.1 Comamonadaceae bacterium
GGCCCCGGCCACCACGTAGTCGGTCTTCTTGCTCACCGAGCTGGCCACCTTGGCGCCGGCCGCTTCCAGCAGGTCTTTGGCCTGGTCGCGGCCAAGGGTGGGGAAGGTGCCGGTGAGCACGAAGGTTTTGCCCGCCAGCGGCTGCGGCGCCCGCTCGGCGGGCTCGCCCTCTTCCCAGCGCAGGCCACAAGCGCGCAACTGCTCCACCACCTCGCGGTTGTGCGGCTGGTCAAAGAAGGTGCGGATGCTCTGCGCCACCACCGGGCCGACGTCGCTCACCTCCAGCAGCTGCTCCACCGATGCGTCGATGATGCGGTCCAGGCTGCCGAAATGGCGCGCCATTGCCTTGGCCGTGGCCTCGCCCACATGGCGAATGCCCAGGCCAAACAGGAAGCGCGGCAACGTGGTCTGCTTGGACTTTTCCAGCGCGCTCACGATGTTTTGTGCCGATTTCTCGGCCATGCGGTCCAGGCTGGCCAGGGCGCTGAAGCCCAGCCGGTACAGGTCGGGCAGGGTGTTGACGACCCCGCTGTCCACCAGCTGTTCCACCAGCTTGTCGCCCAGGCCCTCCACCTCCACCGCGCGGCGCTGCGCGAAGTGCAGGATGGCCTGCTTGCGCTGCGCGCCGCAGAACAGGCCGCCGCTGCAGCGAAAGTCCGCCTCGCCCTCTTCCCGCACCGCTGCGCTGCCGCACACCGGGCACTGGTGCGGCATGGTGAAGGCTTCGGTGCCCTCGGGCCGTTTCTCGGGCAGCACCGCCACCACCTCGGGAATCACGTCGCCAGCGCGGCGCACGATCACGGTGTCGCCCACGCGCACGTCCTTGCGACGCGCTTCGTCTTCGTTGTGCAGGGTGGCGTTGGTCACGGTGACACCGCCCACGAACACCGGCGCGAGTTTGGCCACCGGCGTGAGCTTGCCGGTGCGGCCCACCTGCACGTCGATGGCCAGCACGGTGGTGAGCTGCTCCTGCGCGGGGAATTTGTGGGCCACCGCCCAGCGCGGCTCGCGGGTGATGAAGCCGAGCTGGCGCTGCAGCGCCAGGCTGTTGAGCTTGTAGACCACGCCGTCGATGTCGTAGGGCAGCGCATCGCGCCCGGCACCT
>PNMN01000428.1 GCA_013823655.1 Comamonadaceae bacterium
CGCGCCGGCGCTGGGGCCGTCTTTGGGCGTGGCGCCGTCGGGCACGTGGATGTGGATGTCGTTCTTCTCGAAGGCTTCGGTCTTGATGCCCAGCGCCCGCGCGCGGCTGCGCACCACCGTGCGCGCGGCCTCGACCGACTCTTTCATCACCTCGCCCAACTGGCCGGTGCGCGTGACGTTGCCCTTGCCGGGCATGAGCGCGGCCTCGATGGTGAGCAAATCGCCACCGACTTCGGTCCACGCCAGCCCGACCACCTGCCCGACTTGGTTGTTCTGCTCGGCACGGCCGAAGGTGTATTTGCGCACCCCCAGAAAATCGGCGAGGTTGTCGGGGTTGACCTGCACCGGAGCGGTGTATTTTTTGAGCAGCAGCCCCTTGACCACCTTGCGGCAGATTTTGGACAGCTCGCGCTCAAGCGCGCGCACGCCGGCCTCGCGGGTGTAGTAGCGCACCACGTCGCGCACCGCCGCCTCGCTCAGATCGAGTTCACCCTCGCGGATGCCGTTGTTCTTGAGCTGCTTGGGCAGCAGGTACTTGAGCGCGATATGGGCTTTTTCGTCCTCGGTGTATCCCGACAGGCGTATCACCTCCATGCGGTCCAGCAGCGCCGGTGGGATGTTGAGCGTGTTCGAGGTGGCCACGAACATCACGTCGGAGAGGTCGAAATCCACTTCGACGTAGTGGTCGCTGAAGGTGTGGTTTTGCTCCGGGTCCAGCACCTCGAGCAGCGCCGACGACGGGTCGCCCCGGAAGTCCATCCCGAGCTTATCGATCTCATCAAGCAAAAACAATGGGTTGCGGGTGCCAACCTTGCTCAGGTTTTGCAGCACCTTGCCCGGCAGCGCGCCGATGTAGGTGCGCCGGTGGCCGCGGATTTCGGCCTCGTCGCGCATCCCGCCCAGCGCCATGCGCACGTACTTGCGCCCGGTGGCGCGCGCCACCGACTGCCCGAGCGAGGTCTTGCCCACCCCCGGCGGCCCGACCAGGCACAGGATCGGTGCCTTGACCTTGTCCACCCGCTGCTGCACCGCGAGGTACTCGAGGATGCGGTCCTTGACCTTGTCGAGGCCGTAGTGGTCTTCGTTGAGCACCTGGTCGGCAAAG
>PNMN01000429.1 GCA_013823655.1 Comamonadaceae bacterium
GTTGCCGATGGTCACTGATTTTCCCTTCCTGCTGCAGTCCATGGCCTGGCCGCTGGTGCTGCTGCTGGCCTGGTTTCTGGGCGAACGGCTGCACGAAGCGGCCAACATCCCGCGCGTGAGCAGCTACGTGGCCGTGGGCCTGGTGGCCAGCCTGTTTGATCTGCCGGGCCTCACCGACGCCGTGCCCGGCCTGCCGTTTCTGGCCAATGTGGCGCTCTCGCTGATTCTGTTCGAGTTGGGCTACCGCATCCACCTGCGCTGGTTCCGCCACAACCCCTGGGTGCTGGTGCTGGGCGTGCTGGAGTCGCTGGTCACCTTCATCGCGGTGTTCTGGGTCACCGGTTTTTTTGCCCTGCCCACCGACACGCGGCTCATCGTCGCGTCGCTGTGCATCTCGGCCTCGCCTGCGGGCATCGTGCGCGTGGCCAACGAGCTGCGCAGCGCCGGCCAGGTGACCGAGCGCGTGCTGCACCTGTGCGCCATCAATTGCCTGCTGGCCGTGCTCGCGCTCCAGCTGGTGGTGGGCTACTGGCACCTGTCCACCTCGGGCGACCTGGTGCTGGCGGTGTTCGGCAGCGTGCACGTGCTGGCCACCTCGGTGGCGGTGGGTGTGCTGCTGGGTGTGGCCATGCCGGCGCTGCTGCGCGCCCAGCGCATCCAGGAGCGCGACGTGACCCTGGTGTTTGCGCTCGCGGTGGTGCTGCTCACCACCATGGTCTACGGGCTCAAGCTCTCGCCGCTGCTGGCCGCGCTGTCCTTTGGCATCGTCGCGCGCGAGCGCCGCGTGCACCTGACCAACGCGCAGCGCGGTTTCGGCACCGCCGGCGACCTGCTCACGCTGTTCCTGTTTGTCTACATCGCTTCGCTGCTGGACTGGAACCAGCTCGGCACGGGTGTGCTGCTGGGCCTGGCACTGATCGCCATGCGCACTGCGTCCAAGGTGGCGTGCAACGTGGCCGCCGCCCGGCTCTCTGGCAGCACCGAGCGCAAGGGCCTGCTCACCGGGCTGGCGCTCACGCCCCTGTCGGCCTTTGCCATCCTGCTGCTGGAGCAGAGCCGCCTGCACGGTTTTGCGCCGGCGCGCGAGGTGCTCAGCACCCT
>PNMN01000430.1 GCA_013823655.1 Comamonadaceae bacterium
GGGATTCCGGTTCTTTTCCCGCTGCTTTCAAACCATGCCCGGTCCACTCGCCCTGTTCGGTTTCGCCCTGATCTTGGGCTCGATACCTCTGGGCGTCCACGCTTCACGGCGGCTCCGGGTCTACCGGGCTTCGAAACGCTGGCCCATGGTTGAGGCCACCATCATCCGGTCTGCGCTGCAAGAGAAGACCGACAGCGACGGAACCTCGTACCGGGCTGAATTGGGTTATCGCTATGCGGTTCTGGGGCCGGTGTACCTGGCCGACCTGCACACTGAAGGTTTGGCATTCCCTGCCACCGAAAAAGATGCCCGGCAGATGGTGGAGCGTTTTCCGGTGGGTAGCCAGGTTCAGGTGGCCGTGAACCCTGTCAACCCGGCCCATGCGATTCTCGACACTGGCGTTCCCCATGCGTTGATCGTCCTGCGAAACGCCAGCATCGTGGCCTTTGTGGTGGGCGCCGCCATCGTCGCCGCCGAGACCGGATTCGCAGGCTGATCTTTGGCATGAGGCCCTGGTTTCATCGCTTTGGATCCGCGCCACAACCCTCCACCGTCTGGCCAGCCTTACTTGATTGGCAAACCCCCATGTTCAAGCCCGTGCATTCGAGAGGTGGACCCGCAGCCCATGCCTTTGTGCAACCCACCGGCACGCTGCCAAAGTCTCTGCCACGGCGCCGGTGGTTGCTGATCGCCACCGCACTGGCTGCCCTGGCCGCCTGCGGCCAGCCGAGCGATCCTCAGGCCGCACTGGAGGCGGCGGTGCAGCGGCTGCAGGACGCGCTGGAAGCCAAGGACGCCGACGCGGTGCTGGACCTGTTGGACCCGCGCTTTCGCGCACAGGAGGAACTGGACCGCGACTGGGCGCGCAAAACGATGACGCTGATGTTCCTGCGCTATGCGCAGGTGAAGGTGATCGCGGTCACGCGCAGCAGCCGGGTGGACGCGGCAGGCGGGCGCACTGGCCGCACCGAAGCGCAGGTGCTCATCACCGGAGCCCAGGGCCTGATACCCGAACGGGCCGCGCCCTACCGCGTGGAACTGCAGTGGTGGCGCGAAGGCGGTGACTGGAAGCTGCGCGAT
>PNMN01000431.1 GCA_013823655.1 Comamonadaceae bacterium
AGCACGCCCGCCGTCTGCGCGTCGAGCGCGAACAGCAGCACGCCGCTGGTGCCTTTGTCGAGCCGGTGCACCGGCCAGACCGGGCGGCCCAGCTGGTCGCGCAGCATTTGCAGGGCAAAGCGGGTTTCGCCCGCGTCCAGGCCGGTGCGGTGCACCAGCAGGCCCGGCGGTTTGTTCACCGCTGCCAGATAATTGTCGGCACACAGGATTTCCAACATGTTGTTTTTATTGTCCCCCGCCAAAGCGCTCGATTACGAGACGCCACCCCACGTTGCGGCGCATTCGCAGCCGCTGTTCGTGCCGCAGGCCAGCGAGCTGATCGCCGTGCTGCGCGAGAAGTCGCCGCAGCAGGTGGCCGAGTTGATGGATTTGTCCGACCAGTTGTCGGGTTTGAACGTGGCGCGCTACCAGGCCTGGCGCCCCAAGTTCACGGTGAAGAACGCGAAACCGGCGGTGCTGGCTTTTGATGGCGACGTGTACGGCGGGCTGGACGCCAGGACGCTGGACGCCGCCGAGCTGGACTGGCTGCAGCAGCACCTGTGCATTCTGAGCGGCCTGTACGGGGCTTTGCGCCCGCTCGATCTGATGCAGCCCTACCGGCTGGAGATGGGCACGCGCCTGGTCACGCCCAAGGGCAAGAACCTCTACCAGTTCTGGGGTCGCCAGATCGCCGATCACCTGAATGAGCGCGCGCGGTCCGAGAAGACGCCGGTGGTGGTGAACCTGGCGAGCGAGGAGTACTTCAAGGTGGTGGACCGCAAGGTCTTGCTGCCGCGCGTGGTGAGCTGCGTGTTTGAAGAAGGCAAAGGCGGCCAGTACAAGGTGGTGAGCTTCTTCGCCAAGCGCGCGCGCGGGCTGATGGTGCGGCATGCGGTGAAGCACCGCGTGAACCGTGTCGAGCAGCTGAAGGACTTTGCGCTGGAGGGTTACCGTTTCGTGCCCGGCGCTTCCGATACCGACCGCCTGGTGTTCCGCCGGGATTCGCAGGCCTGAGCGCTGCGGGTTCCGCGCGTTTTTGGAAGGAGTGGCCCATGAGCCAGAGCATCACCCCCGCACTGCGCAGCTGGATTCTGGAGCAGG
>PNMN01000432.1 GCA_013823655.1 Comamonadaceae bacterium
CGGCACCAGCCGTCTGGCAAAGCCAGCCCGGCGGTGCCCTGGGTGGGGCATCTCTCGCCGGACAGGCATGGGGATTCGTGTCGTTGGGTTGCCCTCACAGCTGAATGCGGGCCGCCAGCGCCCGCAACTCCGCCAGCGGCGGGTCCTTGCGGGGCCAGACCAGGTCGGCGCCGTCGCCCGCGTGGCGCGGCAGCACGTGCACGTGCACATGCGGCACGGTCTGCCAGCCGGCAGGGCGGTTGGCCTGCAGCAGGGTCATGCCTTGCGGCGCGAAGGCCGCCTGCACCGCCCGGGCCACCCGGTGGACCACGGCGAACAGGTGCGCGGCCTCGGATTCTTCCAGCTCCATGAAGGTTTCGACCTGTCGGCGTGTGGCCACCAGCACATGACCGGGGTTGACCTGACCGGCGTCCATGAAGGCAATCACCTGCCCATCCTCGAACACAATGGCGGCCGACATTTCGCGGCGGATGATGCGGGTGAAAACGCTGGCGTTCACTGGAGTCCCTTCGCCCTGCGGGCTGCGGTGCGAGCTGGCTTGGGGCGGCCCGGCGCTGCGCTCATTGTGGAACACCTCCGCCCTGCGGGCTGCGGTGCGAGCTGGCTTGGGGCGGCCCGGCGCTGCGCTCATGGGTGTGGACCGGAGGTGCCGGTGTAGACGGGAATGGTTTGTGGATTCTGCCGCACCACAACGCCGGTGTTTATTGATCCATTGATTCGGCCCGGTTTTGTCTTCACTCCCTCTCCCGCTGGCGGGAGAGGGTCGGGGTGAGGGGCTTCTGCTACCCTCCAGCGGATGTCTTCCCGCTCCGCCATGTCG
Organism: Comamonadaceae bacterium; assembly: GCA_013823655.1. Lineage (GTDB taxonomy): Bacteria > Pseudomonadota > Gammaproteobacteria > Burkholderiales > Burkholderiaceae_C > Hydrogenophaga. The sequence goes on from PNMN01000432.1 coordinate 821, forward strand.
CCCGGCCTGATCGTGCTGATGCTGTCCCTGCTGCTGGGCCTGCAGCCCATCACCACCGACCTGTACCTGCCCGCCCTGCCCACCATCACACAGGGTTTCGGCGCCGCCATGCCGCAGGCGCAGCTCACGCTGTCGGCGCTGCTGCTGTTCTTTGGTCTCTCGCAACTGGTCTGGGGCCCGCTCTCGGACCGCTTCGGCCGCAGGCCGGTGCTGCTGACAGGCAGCGTGCTCTACGTGCTGGCCTCGCTGGCCAGCGCT
>PNMN01000433.1 GCA_013823655.1 Comamonadaceae bacterium
CCCGAATGCCTGGACCGCGAGCAGCGTCAACTGGGCAGCAGCGGTGTGGTCAAACGGGTGGTGCCACCCAGCTACACCGCCGAGGAGCGCGCCCGCATCGACGACCAGAAGAAGACCGAAGAAATGCAGCGCGCCCGGGTGGCCGAAGAGAAACGCCGCGACCGTGCGCTGATGGTGCGCTACCCCACGCAGGCCATGCACGACAAGGAGCGGGCCGACGCCTTGCTGCAGATCGATGAAGTGGTCCATGCCGTGTCCAGGCGCGTCGATGCCCTGGGGCGCCAACGCCAGGAGATCGACACCGAGCTGGAGTTCTACCAGGGCGACGTGAAGAAGGCCCCCGCCTGGCTGCAGCGCAAGCTGGAAGACAACGTGCAGCAAGTGCAGATCCAGAAGCGTTTCCTGGCCGACCAGGAACAAGAGAAGCAGCGCATCAACCGGCGCTTCGACGAGGAGCGGGCCAAACTCCGGCAGCTCTGGGCCAACGGCGTGCGGCCCTGAACCTCAGTCCCCAGCAAAAAGGCCCGCGATGCGGGCCTTTTGTCATTCGGGAGGCGGTGCTTCAGCCCTGCAGCTTCTGCCGCAAAAGGTCGTTGGCCTGCTGCGGGTTGGCCTTGCCCTTGCTGGCCTTCATGACCAGGCCCACCAGCGCGTTGAAGGCCTTGTCTTTGCCAGCGCGGAACTGCTCGACCATGGGCGCGTTGGCCGCCATCACCTCGTCGATGATCTTCTCCAGCGCGCCGGAGTCGTTCATCTGCTTGAGGCCTTTGGCTTCGATGATGGCGTCGACATCCTGACCTTCGCCGATCCACAGGGCGTCCATCACCTGCTTGGCGGCGTTGTTGGACACGGTGCCGTCGGCGATGCGCTTGAGCAGTGCAGCGAGCGTCTCGGCGCTCACCGGCACCTGCGCGATGTCTTTCTCTTCGCTGTTCAGCCGCCGCGAGACCTCGCCCATGATCCAGTTGCTGGCCATCTTGGCCTGGCCGCTGGCCTTGGCGGCGGTTTCGAAGTAAGCCGCCATGGCGGGGCTTTGCGTCAACGTGGTCGCGTCGTATTCGGGCAGACCATACTCGG
>PNMN01000434.1 GCA_013823655.1 Comamonadaceae bacterium
GACCGCGTAGTGGCGCCCGCCTTCGAGCGCGCCTTGCTCCACCAGGTTGCCGTTGGACAGCAGCACCGGGTAGGTGGCTTGGTGGGCGCGCAACGTGACGCGATACCGCGCCATGACGTCGGGCCGATCGAGGAAGTAGCTGATGCGGCGAAAGCCCTCGGCCTCGCACTGGGTGAAAAAGGTGCCTTGGCTCAGGTACAGGCCCATCAGGTGGGTGTTTTTCTCCGGGCAGCAGGTGGAGAAGATTTCGAGCTCGAAGGGCTCGGGGCCGGCAGGCAGGTTTTCCAGCACCAGTTGGTCGGCGTCGAGCCTGAAGCTGCAGCCGGCGCCGTTTAGCAGCACCCGCGCCAGGTTCAGGTCGGTGCCGTCGAGGCGCAGCGGCTGCGGCGCCACGGCCGGGTTGCGCCGCAGTTGCATGCGGTTGAGCACGCGGGTTTTGACCGGGTCCAGGTCCAGGCTCAGATCGACGCGGTCGATCAGGTAGGCCGGGGCGGTGTAGTCGTGGCGCAGCACCACGGTGGCAGGGCCTTCACGCAGGGTCATGGTGGCTTTCTTGAGGGGGCACAGTTGGGGCAGCAATGGGGGCGGCGATTGGGGGCAGTTCAGCCTATTCGACGCTGAGTTTTTTAGACGCCTTGTTTGAGCGCGGCTTCGATGAAGGGGTCTAGGTCGCCGTCGAGCACTTTTTGGGTGTTCGAGATTTCGACGTTGGTGCGCAGGTCTTTGATGCGGCTTTGATCGAGCACGTAGGAGCGGATCTGGTGGCCCCAGCCGACGTCGGTCTTGCTGTCTTCGAGCTTTTGCTGCGCTTCCATGCGTTTGCGCATCTCGTGGTCGTAGAGGCGTGAGCGCAGCCGTTGCCAAGCCAAGTCGCGGTTGCTGTGCTGGCTGCGGCTGTCCTGGCACTGCACCACGATACCGGTGGGGATGTGCGTCAGGCGCACGGCCGAATCGGTTTTGTTGATGTGCTGGCCGCCGGCGCCGCTGGCGCGGTAGGTGTCGGTGCGCACGTCAGCGGGGTTGATGTCGATCTCGATCGAGTCGTCGATTTCCGGGTAAACAAACACCGAGGCGAAC
>PNMN01000435.1 GCA_013823655.1 Comamonadaceae bacterium
GGCCAGATGGCCCAGGAACTGGTCGGCCGCGTCCACCCGGATCACCTTGGCGTGCAGTTTGCCGACAAACATGTCCATCACCAGGTCGCCTTCGTGCAGGCGCAGCAGGCCGTGATCGACAAACACACAGGTCAGCTGGTCGCCGATGGCACGGTGGATCAGGGCCGCAGCCACCGACGAATCGACGCCACCGGACAGGCCGAGGATGACCTCCTCGTCACCCACCTGCTCGCGGATCTTCTGCACCGCTTCTTCGATGTGCTCGCGCATCACCCAGTCCGGGCGCGTGCCGCAGATTTCCAGCACAAAGCGTTCCAGCAGCGCCCTGCCCTGCACCGTGTGCGTCACCTCGGGGTGGAACTGCACGGCGTAGTAGCCGCGCGACTCGTCGGCCATGCCGGCGATGGGGCAGCTGTCGGTGCTGGCCATGAGCTTGAAACCCGGCGGCATCTCGGTGACCTTGTCGCCGTGGCTCATCCAGACCTTGAGCATGCCGTGGCCTTCCGGGGTGTGGAAGTCGGCAATGCCTTTGAGCAGCGCCGTGTGGCCGCGGGCACGCACCTCGGCGTAGCCGAATTCGCGCGTGTGGCCGGCCTCGACCTTGCCGCCGAGCTGCTGCGCCATGGTCTGCATGCCGTAGCAGATGCCCAGCACCGGGAGGCCTAGCTCAAAGACCGCATCGGGCGCCTTGTCGTCCACCTCGTAGACGCTGGCGTGGCTACCCGAAAGGATCACGCCCTTGAGCTGGCCGTCGGCCGCGAACGCTCGCACCCAGGCGTCGCTCACGTCACATGGATGCACTTCGCAGTACACATGGGCCTCGCGCACGCGGCGGGCGATGAGCTGGGTGACCTGGGAGCCGAAATCGAGGATGAGGATTTTCTGGTGCTGCATGGCGTGTGAATGACTTCAGAAAAAAACAAAGGCCGCCCATTTAGACGACCCGTGATGGCGAGAGGCTCCTTTTCAGGGGCACTGCGGAACCGGCTTCGCCGGGCCGCCAGTGCCGCCCTGGGGGGTGACGCCAAAGGCGGCGCGGGGGGATCACCATCCTGCGGCGCGGGGGGAACAAC
>PNMN01000436.1 GCA_013823655.1 Comamonadaceae bacterium
AACCGGAGATCGACGAGCTGCGGTGTACCGGGCGTCACCTGCTTGATGGCCAGGCTCAAGGCGCTCTCGCCGCCCTCGACAAGCTCAGCCATGCTGCTGCCCAGCGCAGCGGCAGGATCGATCGCCAGGAACTGCCCGATGTTCTGCGAGGTGCGCTCAAGCCGCCGGGTCACCGCGTCGCAAGCCAGCACAAGGCCATAGCGCTGCACCCACTGGGTGAGGTGGATCGCCTCCGTTGCACAGTTTGCCAGCGACTCTGCGGTGGCGCTGCCGCTGAGCGCGTGGCTGGTGGTGTCCATAGACGCTTCCATCAGCCGATGGATCCGGTCGGCGCTCGCGTCTGCGTTGCTCGGTCCACAGCGGACGGCGTGCAAGCCTCAAACCAGTCCAGCAAATAGCTGAAAGTCTTGACAGCACCTTGTGCAGCGGCATCAACAGCCGGCGCTGACTGCAGGTACTGATTGCAGCGCTCCAGCCACCTGGGCCAAGGCAGCGAGGACTCGTCGAGGCGGGCAAAAAAGGCCGCCCCGTGATCGGCGTTCAGGCCAAGAACCTGATGCAGATGTCGGCCGATGACCTTGGCGCCCAGCATCGAGCCGCGCAGCACGTAGTACACGCCAAGCAGCTCGGCGTCCGAGTCAATGTCGAAGATCTGGACGTGCTGTGCTGTGTGTCGTTGGCGCTCAGCCTCTACCAGGGTGTTGGCCCCCAGATACCCGAGATCTTGGACTGCCAAGTCCGCACGAGAGCTAGGTGCCAGTTCAGCCAGGCCATTGCCACTGGCAGACGTGGCAATGTGCGCCTCCAACAGTCGCCAGGCCCCACCCCAAGCACTCAGTGCCTGCACGTACTGGCCCACAGTGAGCCGCGGTGACATCAACACCGTCGCCAAGGTGCAGGATTCCAGCGTCTGGTGCAGCACCGCCGTTCGCTGCCTGAGCGTTCGAACAGCCGTCGTGCTGACTGCACTGCTCTCGGGCCTGCTGGGGGCTTGGCTCAACACGAACGCCTCCAGCTGATTGACTGCAACACTCATGCGGCCAAGGCTATGACTGATCTCGCCACGCC
>PNMN01000437.1 GCA_013823655.1 Comamonadaceae bacterium
GCAACTGTGTTTGAAGTCAAGCATTTTTCAAGCACCTGCGACCTGTGGATAACCGGCCTGCCAAGGCTTGCCCGACCGGATCACCGCGTTGATGATCGTCAGCAGCTTGTGCATGCAGGCCGTCAGCGCAACCTTCTTGGGCTTGCCCGCCTGCAGCAGCCGCTCATAAAACGCCTTCAGGCAAGGGTCGTAGCGCACCGCACTCAGGGCCGCCATGTACAGCGCCGAACGCACGTTGGCCCGTCCACCCCACGTCGTGCGCTTGCCCTTGAACTTGCCACTGTCGCAGTTCAAGGGGGCTACGCCCACCAGTTTGGCGATCTCGCGTTGCCCCAGCCTGCCCAGCTCGGGCAAGGCAGCCATCAGCATGGTCTGCGTGCCCGGCCCCACCCCTTTGAGCCCCTTGAGCAGATCCAGCTTGTCTTTGAAGTGATGCTTCAAATGCCGGTCCGCATCGTCGTCAATCTGTCCGATCTGGCGGTCCAGCTGCTTGAGCATCGCCTGAATGCTCTTGCGCTGCGATGGGTGGGCACCGCTCAGCCGATTGCTCTCAGCCACCCGCATGCCCACCAGTTGGCTGCGCCGAGTCACCATGGCCAGCAGCAACTCCTGCTCGGGCGTGGGCAGCCTGTGCAGCAAGCGCTCGCGCCGATCGCTGTGGTACAGGGTGCGCGCAAAGTGCGACAGGGCCCGTGCGTCGGTGCTGTCAGTTTTGGCCAGGTAGCCCAGGGCCTTCGCAAAGTCATGCGCCTGCCGGGGGTTGACCACCATGACTGCAAACCCACTGGCGCACAAGGCCGTCGCCGCTGCCCGCTCCAGCCCTCCTGTGGCTTCCAGCAGAACGACAGCTACCCTGGGCCTCATCGCACTGAGTTCGCCCACCAAGGCCTTCAGGCCCGCCTCGTCGTTGCCCAGCGTTCGCGTCTTGGCGCTATCGTCCAGTGCGACCTCCAGAGTCGCCTTGGACACATCGATGCCTACAAAAATCAGTTCATCCGCGTTTGTCATAACCCATCCTTGCAAATACGAGGTCTGCGCGGCTTACGCCTTGCACAGCCAACCA
>PNMN01000438.1 GCA_013823655.1 Comamonadaceae bacterium
TTGAAGCGCACCAGCAGCATGACCACCACCGGCACCTGAAACGCCAGCCCAAAGGCCAAGTAGAGCGACAAAATCGCCTGCACGTAGGAGGCGATGTCGGGCGTGGCGGCGACGCTGTCCGGGGTGAAGCCCTGGATGAAAAAGAACATCTGGTCGAGCACAAAAAACTGCACGAACGCGATGCCCACGTAGGCCAGCATGCTGCCGATGAAGATCAGCGGCAGGGCAAAGCGCTTTTCGTGGCTGTACAAACCCGGAGCCACAAAGGCCCACATCTGGTACATGAGCCAAGGCAAGGCGACGATCATGGCCGACATCAACAACACCTTGAGCGGCACAAAGAACGGGCTGAAGACGCCGACGGCGATCAGCTTGGCGTCGGGCGGCATGTGGTTGCGGATGGGAACGGCGATGAAGTCGATCAAGCCACCCGGTCCGGGCCAGATCGCCAGCCCGATGGCACACAGCACCACGCCGGCCAAGCCGTAGAGGATGCGGTCGCGCAACTCGACCAGGTGCTGCACGAAGGGTTGCTCGGTGCCGGCGAGTTCGTCGGCCTTGGGTGTGGGGTCTGCCATGGGGTGCTCGAGTGGGATCAACGCGAGGGCGTCATGGCGCTGGAGGCGACTGGGTAGGTTTTGGGCCGGTGGCGCGCCACCCGCGCCGCGCCCGACTGCACGAAGCTGCGCTGGCCGGTGCGCGCCTTGTACCACTTGGGCACCGCTTGCTGGCGCAACCTGAAGCTCTTTTTGGGGCGCGAAAACGGCGGATAGACCGAGTGCCCGAGCGAGTAAGCGGTGTGGGGGTCGATGCGCGGCGTGGTCTCGGATGCTTCAGGCGCACCGGAGCCCTCGAGCCCCGCCGTGGCCTCCATCCAATCTTTCTCGAAGCTGCCGACGCCGGATTGCACCTCGCGCGCCGCACCCTCGACCGATTCTTTCATTTTTTTCAGCTCTTCGAGGTCCATCGAGCGGTTGACCTCGGCCTTGACATCAGCCACGTAGCGCTGCGCCTTGCCCAGCAGGGTGCCCACGGTGCGCGCCACGC
>PNMN01000439.1 GCA_013823655.1 Comamonadaceae bacterium
AACTGCTCCATGCCCCATTCCTTGATGTAGCCGTGGCCACCAAAGACCTGCTGGCACATGGTGGCGGCCTGGTAGCCGTTGTCGGTCAGGAAGGCCTTGGTGATGGGCGTGAGCAGCGACAGCAGCTCGTCGCTCTCCTTGCGCACTTTCTCATCGGGGTGGTTGTGCACCTTCTCCAGCAGCACCGAGCAGAACATCGCCAGCGCGCGGCCGCCTTCGGCGTAGGCCTTGGCGGTCAGCAGCATCTTGCGCACGTCGGGGTGCACGATGATCGGGTCGGCCGGTTTGTCTTTGGCCTTGGTGCCGGAGAGGCTGCGCATCTGGATGCGGTCCTTGGCGTAGGCCAGCGCGTTCTGGTAGGCCACCTCGGTCAGGCCCAGCGACTGGTTGCCCACGCCCAGGCGCGCCGCGTTCATCATCACGAACATGCCCTGCATGCCCTTGTTGGGCTGGCCGACCAGCGTGCCGACCGCACCGTCGAGCACGATCTGCGCGGTGGCGTTGCCGTGGATGCCCATCTTGTGCTCCAGACCCCCGCAGTGCACGCCGTTGCGCGCACCCAGCGAGCCGTCGGCATGCACCAAGTACTTGGGCACCACGAACAGGCTCACGCCCTTGATGCCGGGGGGCGCGTCGGGCAGGCGGGCCAGCACCAGGTGGATGATGTTGGGCGCCATGTCGTGCTCACCGGCGCTGATGAAAATCTTCGTGCCAGTGATCCTGTAAGTGCCATCGGCCTGCGGTTCGGCCTTGGTGCGCATCAGGCCCAGGTCGGTGCCGCAGTGCGGTTCGGTCAGGCACATGGTGCCGGTCCACTCGCCACTGGTCATCTTGGCCAGGTAGGTGGCCTTCTGCTCGGGCGTGCCGTGCGTGTGCAGCGAGGCGTAGGCGCCGTGCGTGAGGCCGGGGTACATGGTCCAGGCCTGGTTGGCCGAGTTCATCATCTCGTACAGGCACTGGTTCACCACCAGCGGCAGGCCCTGGCCGCCGAACTCGGGGTCGCAGGAGAGCGCGGCCCAGCCGCCGTCCACATAGGTTTTGT
>PNMN01000440.1 GCA_013823655.1 Comamonadaceae bacterium
AACCAGCGCCTGTTCATCAGGCGTTGAGCACGTTCTGCAGTTCCCGCGCCAGCTCGGCCTGGGTGAAGGGTTTGTCCAGCCGGTGGACGACGCCCAGCGCCTGCAGTTCGGTCCACACGATTTCGTCCACCCGCCCACTGGCCAGGATGACCGGCAGATCGGGCCGCAGGCGGCGCAGCGCGCGCACGAAGGCCAGGCCGTCCATGTGCGGCATGTGCAGGTCGGTGATCACCGCGCGCAGCGTGCCGCGGTGTTCTGCCGCCCGCACCAGGCCGTCGGCTCCGTCGGTCGCCAGCAGCGGCTGGTAGTTCAGGCGTTCGAGCACCGTGCGGCCCATTTCGCGCACCGCCGCCTCGTCGTCCACAAAGAGGATGGTTTCCCCGTGGCCCCGGCCCGCATCGGCGATCTCTGCGCCGGGCGCGGGCGTGGCGGCACCGGCCGGGGTTGCCTCGGTCGGCAGATAGACGGTGAAGACCGTGCCTTCACCGGGCTGGGACAGCACCTGAACGAAACCACCGTGCCCCTTGACGATACCCAGCACCGTGGACAGGCCCAGGCCGGTGCCTTGGTCCGCGCCCTTGGTGGTGAAGAACGGATCGAAGATGCGGTCCAGGACGCTGGGCGCGATGCCCGTTCCGGTATCGCTCACCTGCAGGGTGACGTAGCGGCCGGGCACGGCGTCGGTGATCGAGCGCGCATCAACCGCATCGAGTTCCACCACCTGCATCCTGAGCGACAGGACGCCGCCGCCGGGCATGGCGTCGCGCGCGTTGACGCAGAGGTTGAGCAGCACCTGGTGCAGCTGTGTCGGGTCGCCCACCACGGTCGGCAGGGTTTCTTCACCGTGAACCAGCAGCTGGATGTTTTTCGGAAAGCTGCCCTTGATGAGGCGTTCGAGTTCGCGCACCACCTGGGAGGGGCAGACCGACACGCGCTCGCCCTCGGCGCCCCTGGCGAATGTGAGCAACTGGCGCACCATGTCGGCACCGCGCTGGGCGCTGCCCTGGATCATGTCGAACAGCCGGGACTCTTCGGGGT
>PNMN01000441.1 GCA_013823655.1 Comamonadaceae bacterium
TTCAGGCCGATCGTGAACAGCAGGAACACCACGCCGAACTCGGCCAGCGCCTCGAACTCCGGCACATGAATGGTTGGACCCACGGTGTGCGGCCCGAGGATCACGCCGACCAGCAGGTAGCCCAGGCTGGTGGGAATGCGCAGGCGCTGGCAGGCCAGCACCACGGCCACCGCCACCGCCAGCAGCAGCAGGATCTGCGTCAGGTGCGCCATGAAGAGTCCATCACGATCAACGTTGCCGCAGGCATGGGTCAGGCCGTCTTCAGGTCCGTGGTCAGCTGGCGGATCGTCGGCTCGTCCAGCGTCTCGTGCTCCAGCAGCGCGCGGGCGCTGCGTTCGAGCACCTGGCGGTTGAGGTCGAGGATCGCGGTGGCGCGCGCGAAGCCCTCCATCACGAGGGTGCGGATCGCCTCGTCGATGCGCCGGCGCGTGTCTTCCGAGAGGGGCGGGCCGCTCTGGCCGAACGCGGCCGGCAGGTCGAGCATGGTGGAGCGCTGTGCATCGAGCGCGACATAACCCAGGCCCTCGTCCATGCCGTAGCGGCTGACCATGTCGCGCGCGATGTTGCTGGCCTTGGCCAGGTCGTCGGCGGCGCCGGTGGACAGCTCGCCGAACACCAGCTTCTCGGCGGCACGTCCGCCCAGCAACACGGCGATCTTGTGTTCGAGCTCGCGCCGCGTCATCAGGTAACGGTCTTCGGTGGGACGCTGGATGGTGTAGCCGAGCGCGCCGATGCCGCGCGGGATGATCGACACCTTGTGCACCGCGTCGCTGCCCGGCAGCGCCAGCGCCACCAGCGCGTGGCCCATCTCGTGGTAGGCCACCGTGCGGCGCTCCTCGGGGTTGAGCACGCGGTTGCGCCGCTCCAGGCCGGCGACGATGCGTTCGACCGCGAGCGTGAAGTCGGCCAGCGTCACCAGATCGGCCTTGCGCCGCGTCGCCGCCAGCGTGGCCTCGTTGACGAGGTTCGCGAGGTCGGCGCCGGTGAAGCCCGGCGTCAGCGCGGCGACTTCGTCGAGGTGCAGGCCCGGGTCCAGC
>PNMN01000442.1 GCA_013823655.1 Comamonadaceae bacterium
ACAACACCAGCCGCCGCGCGTAGCCCGTCATCTCCAGGTAGCCCCGTCCCACGCGCTGGCCGGTGCGGTCGAACAGGTCCGACAGGCCTTCCCAGTACACCGTGCCGGTGCTCTGGTTGCCGTCGAGTTCCTGCGGGTCGATCACGGCCTTGACGGTGTACACGCCCTGCGGCGTGCGGACGCGCCAGTCGACCGGATAGCGGGCGCGGGTGCGCGGGCTGGTCCAGTGGCGCAGCGGCGTGAAGCCGAGCTCGTCGGGGCCGAAGCTGCGGGCTTCGCTGCGCTCGGCCAGCCGGAACGAACCACCGGCCCACAGCGGGCTGCCGTCCGGGCGGCGCAGCTGGAAGGCGGTCAGGCTGTCGCCGTTGTCCAGGTTCATGCCGATCCAGTCCCAGCCCACCGCGTCCGGGTGCAGCAGGGCTTCGCTCCATTCGTGGTCGAGCCAGGCGCGGCCGCTGGCGATGCGAAAGCGCTCGCCGCGCAGGCCGAGCGTGCCGCTCACGGCGAGCTGCGGGTGGCTGACGTAAAAGCTGGCCTGTGACGGGTCCGGCCCCTTGCGTGAAAAACCTTGCTCGCCCTGCAGCAGCAGCGGCTGGGTCGGCGTGGCGCTGATCTGAATGCGGATGCTGTCGCCGTCCACGCGGGCCTGGTAGGCGCCGTCGGCATCGCGCACGAGCGACCAGTCGCGCAGCACCACCCGCAGGTCGTGCTCGCTGGCGAACACGCCGCGCTCGCGCTGCAGCGGCGGTTCGCCGTTCCAGCGCGCCATGCGCTGGTCGTGCCAGAGCTGGCCGCCTTGCAGGTCGGTGATGGCGGCGTGGGCGAACAGCAGGTGCTTGGCGGCCAGGCGGCTGCGCAGGGGCTGCGCCGGGTCGACCCGGCTGCGGAAGAAAGTGACCTGGAAGCCGAAGGCGCGCCCGCTGGCGTCCTGCGCGTGGCCGGTGAGGTACCACCATTCGGTGCGGGTCTGATTGTGGCTGCCGTGGTCGCGCGGAAACACCAGCGGGCGCGGGGTCAGCACCCGGCC
>PNMN01000443.1 GCA_013823655.1 Comamonadaceae bacterium
CCCTGGCGCGTCCAGCGGATCGGGTCGGCCCGCTGATGAAACAGATTGACCACCGGCGTGCAGAACAGGCGCAGGTTCTTTTCGGTCAGCGTCTCCAGCAGGCTGGCCTCGTCCGAATCGGAGCGGATGCCCGCCATCACATAGTGCAGCGTGATGCTGCGCGCACTGGCGGCCTGCACCTTGGGCGGCAACGGCAGGTCGACGAAATTGAACTTGTCAGGGAAGGCAAAGAACTCGGTCAGGTGGCGGTAGGCCGGCTGCGACCGGGCGTCCACGTCAATCAGCGCCTCGTCGTCTTCAAAGCCGACCACCGCCGGCAAGGCCTCGGCCAGCGCTGCCCAGGGGCCGTGTTCGGTGGTTTGCAGCAACACGCCCAACACATTGCCGTGCAAGGCTTCGCGCACCGCGCTCACCTGCGAGGCCTCGGCGTCCACATACAGGCGCAGCTTGTCCAGCGCTAGCGCGGCCCAAGTGCTTTGGGCGCCGGTGATCTGCAGGGTGATGGACAGCACACTGGTCGCACCCTTGGGCACCACCGTGCCGCTGGGCGCCACCACCGCGCTGGCAAAGCGGGCTGAGGCCACACCCACCGGCGCCAGCGTCACGTCGTAGGCGGTGCGAAAGGTGCAGGGCACGCCGCGCACCGGGCGGCTCTTGAGCAAGGTGCCGCGCGGCAGCACGGTGGCCTTGCTCATCTGCCCCGCCGCGTCGGCCACATTGAAATGGGCAATGGCACACGACGGGAAAGGACGGAGGTAGTGCGGGTACAGCACCTCCAGAAACGACTCGGTGAACAGCGGAAAGTCGTCGTCCAGCCGCTTGTGGATGCGCGAGGCCAGCAGCGCGAACGACTCGATGAGGCGCTCGACATGCGGGTCTTCGCCCACGTCACCACTGAGCTGCAAGCGCCCCGCGATCTTGGGGTAGCGGCGCGCGAACTCAGCCGAATGGCCGCGCAGAAAGGCCAGTTCGCGTTCGTAGTGCGGGAGCAGTTCGTCCATGGCGACCGGGTGGGTG
>PNMN01000444.1 GCA_013823655.1 Comamonadaceae bacterium
CACGCTGGTGCTTCAAAAGCGCTATGCTTTTCCCAGCGACAGCTCGTTTCAAATCCTGACCAGCGGCCTGCTGGGCGAGCAGTACGTGGGCATCGTGCCCGGCGGCGCCGACGAAAACCTGGCCGATGGGGCCACGGTCACGTTGACGCAGTCGGCGATCGTGCTCGAAAACCTGATCGGACAGTTTTTGTTCAACCGCGCGGCCGATTCCGGTGCCGACGGTGCCGCTGCCAGCCAGTGAGCGCGCAGCGATGGGGTGGGATGGATAAAGCATCAATGGAGGGATCGAAAAAATGAACCGTTTACAGGGCGTGAAAAATGTGCAGGGCGTGCAGATTGCGCATGGTGCCGCACACCCCCCGCCGCGCGCCGGGTGGCTGGGCCTAGGCTGCGCAACCTTGGCGCTGATGGTCTTGAGCGGCTGCGCCACCGGCCCCGACGCCAACCCCCAAGACCCGCTGGAGCCGCTCAACCGCCAGGTGCAGCAGTTCAACGACGCCGTGGACCGCACCATCGCGCGCCCCATCGCCGTCGCCTACCGCGACACCGTGCCCTCGCCGCTGCGCACCGGGGTCAACAACTTTTTCAACAACCTGCGCGACGTTTGGTCGTTCGTCAACGCCAGTCTGCAGGCGCGGCCGCAAGAGGCGGTGGAAAACTTCACGCGGGTCAAGATCAACACTTTCTTTGGCTTTGGCGGCGTGCTCGACATCGCCACCGAGGCTGGGGTCGAGCGCACCCCGCTTGATTTTGGCCACACCTTGGGGCGCTGGGGCGTGCCGCCTGGCCCCTATCTGGTGCTGCCGCTGCTGGGGCCCTCCACCTTGCGCGATGCCGTGGGCCAGGTGGTGGACCAAAACGCCGACCCGATCGGTACCGTGGAGCCCAGCGCCGACCGCGGCGCACTCACGGTGTTGCGCCTGACCGACAACCGCGCCGACCTGTTGCCCGCCACCGACATGGTGGACCGCATCGCGCTGGACCGCTACAGCTTCATCCGCGATGCGTTTTTGC
>PNMN01000445.1 GCA_013823655.1 Comamonadaceae bacterium
GAAGGCTCCCCCTGCGCCGCTGCGCGGCGTCCCCCTCTCTGGCGCGCCTGCGGCGCTGGGAGGGGGACGCACCCTGTGGCCGGTCCTGAGCTTGTCGAAGGGCCGTTCCACGGGTGCCCTGGCACGGGGCACGCGCGCCGGCGGAGTCCTTCATATGCGCAGCAGCCGTTCCATTGCCGCTGTTGAGGTTGTGAATCCATGCCTCTGGGCGGTTGATCTGCGCTCTGGGCTGCGGTAATCTGCCCCGGTGGACCAACTCAAACAGCTCCAAACCTTCGTCTCCGTCGCCACCCGTGGCAGCCTGACCGCCGCCGCCAGGGCCGAGGGCGTGGCCCCGGCCATCATCGGCCGCCGGCTCGATGCGCTGGAAGAACGGCTGGGCGTCAAGCTCCTGCTGCGCACCACGCGCCGCCTCACCCTCACCCACGAAGGCAGCGCCTTCCTGGAAGACTGCCAGCGCCTGCTCACCGACCTGGCCAACGCCGAAGCCAGCGTCAGCGCCGGGGGTGTCAAGGCCAGCGGTCATCTGCGCATCACCGCACCGGCCGGTTTCGGTCGCCGCCACGTGGCGCCGCTGGTGCCGCGCTTTCGCGAACTGCACCCCGAGGTCACGATCTCGCTCAACCTGAGCGACCGCGTGGTGGACGTGGCGGGCGAGGGCTACGACTGCGCGGTGCGCGTGGGCGACCTGCCCGATTCTTCGCTGGTCAGCGTGCGCCTGGCCGACAACCGGCGCCTGTGCGTGGCCGCCCCACGCTACCTGCAGCGCCACGGCACGCCGCAGACGCCTGCCGACCTGGCCCGCTTTGATTGCCTGGTGCTCAGCAGCGACGCCTCCCAGACGCGCGGCTGGGCTTTTTCAACGCCCGCCACCGACGGCCGCACCGAGCGCGAAATCACCCACCTGCGCCCCGTTGGCCCGCTGGACTGCAGCGACGGCCAGGTGCTGCACGGGTGGTGCCTGGCCGGTGTCGGCATCGCCTGGCGCAGCACCTGGGAGGTGGAA